>NZ_JBEXCY010000013.1:0-114340 GCF_040605515.1 Dactylosporangium sp. NPDC005572
GCGCCCCCCGCGGACGCGGACACCCGGGTCGCGCCGTTGCGACCGGCCGAGCTCGGTGCCACCGCCGACGCGGCCGCCGCCGTCGTCCTGGGTCTGCACGGCGACGGGCCACGGGTGGCCGGGGTGGGCCACGGCACAGACCGGGCCAGGATCGGCGACCGGGATCTCGTCGAGCTGCCGGCCGTCCGGGACGCCGTCGCCGCCGCACTGCGGGCCGCGCACCGTGACGTCTCCGACGTCGGGCTGGCCGAGCTTGCCGGCCCGACGCTCTTCGACGAGATCCTCATCCTGGAGGCGGCCGGACTTGCCGGGCCGGGCGAGGGCTTCGGCGTCTATGCCGACAACGTGTGGGTGAACCCGTCCGGCGGGGCGGCCGCCGGCGACTGTTTCCCGTGCAGCGGCCTGCTGCGGTTCGTCGCCGCCGTCCGGCAGCTGCGCGGTGACGGCGGCGACCGCCAACTCGCCACGCCACCGGCGGTCGGCCTCGCCGTCGCCGGCTCGACCGTGGCCCAACAGACCGCCACCGCGGTCGTCCTGGAGCGGACATGAACGATCCCATCGGCATCATCGGTGTCGGCCAGACGCCCTACCGCAAGCGAAACCCGGACCGGTCCGCGGGGGAACTGGTCCGCATCGCGGTCACCGAGGCCCTCGCCGACGCGCGTATCGAGCTCGCGGACATCGACTTCGTCGTCGGGGGAGTGGCCCCGGACGCGCTCAGCGGGATCGCCGACATCGACAAGGCCTCGATCAGCCTGCCCGGCAAGCCGTACCTACACGTCAACACCGGTGGCGCCACCGGGTCGTCGGCCCTGCTGGCGGCCCGGACGCTGATCGACGCGGGCCGCGCCGACGTCGTCCTCGTGGTCGCCCTGGAACGGATGGGCCAGGCGACCACCGCGCAGAGCATCTTCAACACGATCTTCGACCCGATCTACGAGAAGGACTTCGTCCTCACCACGATCACGATGGCCGCGCTGCGGGCCACGATGCTCATGAGCCGCCACGGGTTCACCGGGGAGCACTGGGCCGGCATCGCCTCCCGCAACTTCACCCAGGCGACCCACAACCCGCTCGTGGTCGGCGCGAGGCCACGGACGGTCCAGGACGTACTGGACTCTCCGGTGCTGGCCTGGCCCATCCACCTGTACGAGGCCTGTCCCATCTCCGAGGGGGCCTGCGCGGTCGTCCTGGCCCGCGGCGACCTGGCCCGGTCCCGGGAAACGGCGTGGATCCTCGGGACGGGCGCCTACAGCGACACCTACGCGATGGGCGACCGGATGCACCGGCCGGAGGGGAGCCTGATCGAGATGGTGCCGCTGCGGCGGGCCGCGGAGAAGGCCTACCGCGAGGCCGGCATCACCGAACCGCTGCGCCAGGTCGACGTGCTCGAGCTGCAGGCACCCTTCGCGATCATCGAGGCGATGGCGTACCCGGCCCTGGGCCTGTGCGACCTCGACGACAGCCGCGGGTTCGTGGAGCGCGCCATCGCCCTGGACATCCCGTTGACCGTCAACCCTTCCGGCGGCGCCCAGGCCGCCAACCCGGTGTCGGCGACGGCGCTGGTGCGCATCGCCGAGGCCGCCCTCCAGGTCCGCCACCGCGCCGGAGACCGGCAGGTTCCCGGCGCCCGGACGGCCCTGGCCACCGGGCAGGGCGGCGCGACCCAGTTCTCCACCGTCTGCCTGCTCGGAAGCGAGGCGCCTTGACCACCGATGACCTGCTCGTCCTGCCCGGCAACTGGAACTTCGACTACCAGTACTTCGCCGGCGAGACCGCGAGCCGCTTCTTCGCCGAACTGCGCGACCGCCGCCGCATCATGGGGCGGCGCTGCCCGTCCTGCCGGCGCCTGCTCATCCCGGCACGGTCCTACTGCGATGTCTGCTACGTCGAGACCGGGGAATGGGAGGAGGTCGGCCTGTCGGGGACGCTCGAAGCCTTCGCCATCATCCTGGCCCACTTCCCGGGCCTGCCGGAGCCGCCGCTCGCGATCGGCTTCGTCACGCTCGACGGCGCCGACTCGGCGATCCTCAACTTCGTCCGCGGTGTCGACCTGACCGACGCCGACGCGGCGGGTGCGCGGCTGCTGCGCGAGACGCGCGTCGATGTCGTGTTCTCCGCCGAACCAGCAGGCCGGATCACTGATTTCCATTTTGTTATCAGCTCGTCAACGTAGGTGTTGACAAGAAATCGGCGGCTCCCTAGCGTCGTACCGAGCATGACCGTCGTCACATCGGTGCCGTCAATCGGCGAGGAGAGCCATGGGCATCAGATATTCCTGGAGCGGCGCGGCAAGGATCGCCGGCATCGCCCTCATCAGCACCGCCGCACTGGCCGGCTGCGGCGGTGGATCCGGCGCGGGGGACGGTTCGGTGACCATCAAGCTGGCCATCCCGACCGGACCTGACGCGCCCATCGGGCAGGCCGCGAAGTTCTGGGCGGAGACCCTGGAGAAGGAGAGTGGCGGGCGGGTGCGGGTCGACATCTTCGACTCCGGCTCGCTCGTCCCCGGCACCGAGACGCTGAAGGCGACCCGGGACGGCCGGGTCGGGCTGGGCATCGTGCCCAACGCGTACCACCCCGAGGAACTCGCGGCGCTGAGCGTCGTCGCGACGCCGTACGTGACCCAGAAGACCGTCGTCGACATCGCCGCCCTCAACGAACTGGCCGTGAGCAACAAGACGCTCAAGGCCGAGTTCGAGGAGCTCGGCGTCAAGCCGCTCTTCTTCGTGGGCAACGGCGGAGCCGCGGCCGTCACCAAGGCTCCGATCACCTCGCTCGCGGACTTCAAGGGCAAGCGCTTCCGGGCGCTGGCGACGACCGACACGATGGTCAAGCCGCTGGGCGCGACCGGTTCGTTCGTCGAGTTCGCCGACGTCTACGAGAGCATCCAGCGGGGCGTCATCGACGGCGCCTTCCCGATGGACATGGGCAGCGCGGCGAGCGCCAGCCTCAACGAGGTCGCGCCGTACCTCACGGTCACCGGCCAGGGCACCTACACCGTCTCGGTCGGGATCGTCGCGCAGCGCACGTACGACAGCTACCCGGCCGCCGTCAAGGACGCCATCGAGCGGACCAACCAGGCGTACAACGCATGGGTCCCCACCGCATTCGCCGAGTACGAGGCCAAGGTGTGCGACAAGCTCCGCGCCGCCGGCGCACACGTCAGCGTCCTTCCCGGCGACCAGTCCAAGGAATGGCAGGACAAGACCGAGGCCAAGCTCAACGAGCTGCTCCTGGCGGCGGCGGCGAAGGGCCGTATCGCCGCCGACGACTTCAAGGCGCTCCAGGACGACTACCGGAAGCTCGCATTGAAGTACGAGAGCACCACGAAGTACGAGGACGGGCTGACCGCCTGTGCGACACGTGCGAACTGACACCGAACGGCTGGGTGCGGACCCGCACGGGTCCGCACCCACGGAGGTCCCCGACCCGGCGAGCACCCCGGGCGGCACGGTGCTCGACCGGCTGGAGACCGTCACGGAAACGGTCGCCCGGTTCGCCGCGTACCTCGGCGGCGTCGGGATCGCCTGTCTCGTACTGGCCACGGTGACCGACGTGGCCCGGCGCGCCGCCGGGATGACGAGCATCAACGGACTCGTCGACCTGACCGAGGTGGCCCTGGTGTTCGTCGTGTACTTCGGCTTCGCGCAGGCCGAGGTGGACAAGACGCACATCCGCACGAGCTTCCTGACCGAGCGCCTTCCCGACCGGGTGCGCCGGGTCGTGCTCGCCGCGGTCTGGGCGCTCGCGTTCGCCTTCCTGCTCTGGGCGGTCGTACGGACCGGCCAGTCCGCGGCGGACTCGTTCCACGCCGGCGAGTCGCGGGCCTCGCAGTCGGGCGTGCCCGTCTGGCCGGCGCGGGTGATGGTGTCGCTGGGACTCCTGGGTCTGGCGCTGCAGAGCTTGATGAACGTGATCGCGGCCGTCCGCGGTCGCCGGTCCGGAGGAGACCGATGAGCGCCGGAGTCATCGTGATCTGCGCCGTGGCGGTGCTGCTGCTGCTCATCGTGGTCGAGGTACCGGTGGGCCTCGCGCTCGCCGTCAGCGGCATCTTCGGGTCGGTCCTGCTGGAGGGCTGGCCCGTAGCGTCCGACGTGCTCAGCACCACGCCGTACTACGCAAGCGCGCGGTATGCGCTCTTTGTCATTCCCATGTTCGTGCTGCTGGGCGCGCTGGTGGCCAACGCCGGCATCGGGGCGCAGATCTTCACCGCGGTCAACAAGGTCGTCGGACGGGTCCCGGGTGGTCTGCCGGCCACCACCGTCCTGGCCACCGCGGCCTTCAGCGGCATCTCCGGGTCGAGTGCCGCCGACGTCGCGGCGTTCGGCCGCATCTCGGTCCAGGAGATGACGCGCAAGGGCTACTCGCCCAACTACGCGGCGGCGGTGGTGGCCGCGGCCGGTGCCTTCGCCGCGCTGATTCCACCGAGCATTGTGCTGGTCGTCTTCGCCATCACCGCCGACATCTCGGTCGGTTCGATGATCCTCGCCGGTGTGCTTCCCGGGCTCTTCTCCGCCGCCGTCCTCGCCGGTTACGTCGTGGCAAGGACGATCTGGAGCAGGCGCGGCAGTCCCGCGGAAGCGCACGACTCGCCGGTCGACCTCACCCGGGACGCCCCCGAGGACGCCGAGTTCGCCCGGTACCAGCAGTCCCGCCGCGGGTCCCTCATCGGCGCGCTCTACGCGGTGCTGCTGTTCGCCATCGTGATCGGTGGCATCCAGACGGGGCTCTTCACCTCCACCGAAGCCGGTGCCGTCGGTGCCTTCGCCGCGCTCCTGCTGACCCTGGTGGTCAAGCGTCCCAAGCATCTCACCCGGTGGGCCGTCGTCGCGCGGTCGCTCAAGGAGACCTCGTCGATCACCAGCATGGTCTTCCTGTTGCTGGTCGGTGCCGCGATCTTCAACTACTTCCTGATCTCCGCCCGGGTGCCCAGCGACGTGGCCGCGTGGGTCGCCGGGCTCGACCTGCCCGCCCACATCGTCCTGCTGCTGATCCTGCTGCTCCTGCTGCCGCTGGGCACCGTCCTCGACGGGCTGTCCATGGTCCTGGTGGTCACACCGATCGTCGTTCCCATCGTCAACGAGCTCGGCTTCGACCCGATCTGGTACGGCATCCTGCTCATCAAGATGACCGAGATCGCGCTCATCACCCCACCGGTCGGCATCAACGTCTTCGTCATCGCGGGAATCATGAAGGCCACCAAGGTGGAGCAGATCTTCCGTTCGGTGTTCCCGTTCGTGCTGCTCGACCTCGCCGTCACCGCCGTGCTGTTCGCCTTCCCGTCCATCATCACCTGGCTGCCGAGCATCGCGACCCCAGCCGGCTGACCTCACCGTCCAGAGTGGATCCTGTGACCAGTCCGAACCGTGACCCCGCCACCGTCGCCCGCGCCCTGTCCGGTCTCGCACCGGATCTGGCCGGCCCCGGCGCCACGCTGGTTCGCGTACGCCCCGCCGGCGGGAACGCGGGCTTCTCGTATCTGTTGGACGTCGGCACGGACGAGGGGGTGCGCACCCTCTTCCTCCGGCTCGCACCCCCGGGCGTACGGCGTGCGGGGACTGCCGACCTGGGGCGGCAGAGCACCGCGCTGCGAGCGCTCGACCCGACCGAGGTGCCCCATCCCGCGGTCCTGGCCCAGGGCGAGCACCCCCTCGTCGGCGACTATCTGGTCACGTCGATGGTGACGGGTCGGGCGCGAGGGGAACGCGGCTCCCTGGCCGGTGTGGACCGCGACGTCCGGGACCGCATGGCCGGCGAGGCGATGACCGCGCTGGCCGGCATCCACGCAGTGCCGCCCCGCGCGGTCGAGGGATACCTGGGCCCGTTCGCGGGGGCCGAGCAGCAGGTGCGCCGCTGGGACCGGTTCTTCCTCAAGGGCGAGTACGTCGAGGAGCTCGGCCCGGACTTCCAGCGCGCCCGCACCCTGCTGCTCGCGTCGGCGCCGGCCGAGCCGAGGCTCTCGCTCTGTCACGGCGACTTCCAGTTCGGAAACCTCATGTTCACCGATGACGGCGCGCTGACCGCCGTCATCGACTGGGAGCTCTGCGAGGTGGCGCCGGCCCTGAGCGATCTCGGCTGGGTCATGGCCTTCCACGACCGGCGGGCCTGGGGCGGGCTGGCCCGTGAGTCCGCGTCCTACTTCGACGCCGAGCAGCTGCGTGCCCTCTACCGGAAGGCGGGCGGCGACAGCACCGGCGTGGAGTGGTACCAGGCACTGGCGCACTACAAGTACGCGGTGATCGCGTCGCTCAACCTGAGCCTGCACCGGCGCGGCAAGCGCCAGGACCCCGAGTGGGAGCGGCGCGGGCCGGGCGCGCTCACCAACATGCGCTACGCGGTGGAGCTGCTGGAGTCCTGCTGACCGCGGGCGAGGAACCCGGTGAGCAGCATGTCGGCCATCTGGTTGCCGAGCTCCTTGCTGGTCGAACCGCGCCCCGGCGTGAACCAGCGGTGCGACCAGTTCACCGCGCCGATGATCACGTTCATCGCCAGGTGGGGGTGGGAGATGGCGAGGCTGCCGTCCCGGCCGCCGTCGTGGAGGATACGCATCAGAGCTTCCTCGAACCGGCGCCCCAGCTCGACCATCGTGCGTGCCCACACCTCGTCGATCGAGCTCGAGTGGATCCGGTTCATGTCCTCCTGGATGTAGACGAACATGTACGGGAAGTGGGCCTCGTACTTCTCCATGGTCGTCGTGATCAACGTGCGGAGCCGGCTCTCCGCGTCACCCTCCTGGGCGGCGACCGTCTCGGCCGCGACGACGACCTCGGTGACCGCCCGCTGGGTGACGAGCTGGAACAGCTCGTTCTTGCTCGCGACGTAGTAGTAGAGCGACGCACGGTCGGTGCCGAGTCGCTCCGCGACGTCGCGCAGGCTGGACGCTTCGAAGCCCTTGTCCCGGAAGACCTGCGCACCCGCGGCGATGATCTCGTTGCGGCGCTGTGCGTATCCCTCACCGTGGTCTCGCAGCGCGGCCGTCCGCCGCCGCCCGATCCCGCTCTTTGCCATGGCGATGATGCTAGCGTGCGACGCTGTCGTGGTACTGCCGCGTGGCCCGTTCCCGGGCGAAGGGCCGGAAGTAGTCCGGGAAGTCCTCGGGGCCGGGCGTGACGTCGCGCAGCAGCTGCTTGGCCAGATTGATCCGGTGCACGTCGGTCGGGCCGTCGGAGAGCCCCACGCGGTACGACTGCATGATCCAGTCCGCGAACGGCATGTCCGTCGACAGGCCGAGCGAACCGTGCACCTGCAGCGCCGCCGAGGCGACGTCGTGCAGTACCCGCGGCATGGTGGCCTTCACCGCGGCGATGTTGCGGCGGATCTCGCGGGAGTCCCGGCCCGCGTCGATCAGCCAGGCGGTCTCCAGCACCAGCAGCCGGAACATGCGCAACTGGGTCCAGGTGTCGGCGATCATCGCCTGGACGAGCTGCTTGTCGGCGAGGCGTTCGCCCTTCGTCGTGCGCGAGACGGCGCGCTCGCACATCATCTCGAACGCCCGCCGGGCCTGCGCTACGGTACGCATCGCATGGTGCATGCGGCCGCCGCCGAGCCGTGCCTGGGCGACCGCGAAGCCGGCGCCGCGCTCGCCCAGCAGGCTGCCGGCCGGAACGCGGACCCGGTCGAACCGCACATGCGAGTGGGCCGGCTCGGGCTCGCCGTGGAAGCCGCTGTCGCGCAGGATCGTGAGTCCGGGCGTGCCGGCGGGAACGATCACCAGCGATGTGCGCCGGTGCGGGGCCGCCTCCGGGTCGGTCACGGCGGCGACGATGAAGAACGCCGCGTACTTGGCGCTGGTGGAGAACCACTTCTCGCCGTCGACGATCCAGCCCTCGTCGTCGGGCGTCGCGGTGGTGCGCAGCGCGGTCGGGTCGGAGCCGCCATGCGGCTCGGTCATCGCAAAGCACGAGACGATGCGGTTGTCCAGCAGGGGCTCGAGGTACCGCGACTGCTGCTCGGGCGTCCCGAACCTGGCCAGGATCTCACTGTTGCCGGTGTCGGGCGCCTGCGACCCGAAGACCGTCGGGCCGAACCGGGAGCGGCCCATCAGCTCCGCGAGCAGGGCCAGCCTGACCTGCCCGTAGCCCTTGCCGCCGTGCTCCGGGTCCAGGTGGCAGGCCCACAGGCCGCGGGCCTTGACCTGCGACTGCAGGGGCCGGACCAGTTCGTCGAAACGGGGCTGGGCCAGGTCGTGCGGGTTCTTGAGGAGATGGTCCAGTGGCTCGACCCGCTCCAGCATGAACCGGTCGACCCAGTCGAGCTCGTCGCGGAACTCGGGATCGGTCTCGAACTCCCACGCCATGTCCCACTCCTCGCTCGGTCCGGCTGGCGTCAACGTTAGCGTTGACAACGATCGCAGGCCAACCATAGCGTGGCGGCCATGAACGTCAACCACGTCGGCGTCACCGTCGGGAACCTGGATCAGGCCATCGAGTTCTACACGCGGGTGTTCGAGCTCGAACTGCTCGTCGGGGCCGAGACGGCGTCCAGGCAGACCCCCGGGGCCGACCGGCGCGCCGAGGTCTTCGGCGCCCGATGGGGCAGGATGCGGCTCGCGCACCTGGCCGACGCCAACGGCACCGGAGTCGAGCTCTTCGAGTTCATCGAGCCCGCCATGGTCGTCCCCGAGGAGCATTTCGACTACTGGCGGATGGGCCTGTCGCACCTGGCCTTCACCGTCGAGGACCTCGAAGGGACCCTGGCCGCCTTCGAGGCCGCCGGAGGGACGGTCCGTACCGGCATCCACACCGTGCGCCCGGGCTGCCGTATCTGCTACTGCCGTGACCCGTGGGGCAACGCCATCGAACTGAGCACGGGAACGTACCCCGAGACGCACCCCAAGAGCTGACCGGCCGCGGCCATGGGCTGGAGGCTGCCGCGCGGGGCCGCGTTTGCGACCGTGTCGCTGGCGACCGTGACGATCTCGGTCGTGGTCGGGGTGCCGGCCCCCTTGAACCCGCTCTACCAGGAGCGGTACGGCATCGCGCCCGCCGTGTTCACCGGCGCCTTCGCGATCTACGTGGTCTGCGCCGCAGCCTCGATGCTGATCTGCGGCCGGCTCTCCGACCGGCTCGGGCGGCGCACCGTCGGTGTCGCGGCCCTCGGGTTCTCGCTGGCCTCGTGCCTGGCGTTCCTCTTCGTGCGCGACTCCGCCACGTTCGTCCTCGCCCGGGCGCTGGCCGGTTTCGGCGTCGGGCTGGGCATGTCGGCCCTCGGCGCCTTCGTCGTCGACCTGGCGCCCCCGGGACTGCGCTGGATGGCCGCACTCGTGACCAGCGCCGCGGCCCCGGTGGGCACCGCGGCGGGAGCTGTCGGGTCCGGTGCGCTGGTCCAGTACGCGCCGCGCCCCACCACGCTCGGCTTCGTCGTGGCGGCCGGCCTCGTGGCATGCTGCGTCCTCGGCGTGTGGGTCTCGCCCGAGACGGTCCGCCCCGGCGCGGTGCGCCCTTCGCTGGTCCCGACGGTTGCGGTGCCGCGTCGGCTCATGGCGGTGTTCGCCGGCGGCTGCCTCTGCTTCGTCGCCTGCTGGTCGCTGGGCGGGTTCTACCAGTCGCTGGGTGCCACGGTCGCCCGGGACGCCCTGGGGATGCGGGGGGAGCTCGTCGGTGGCGCGGTCGCCGCGGCCGTCATCGGGACGTCCGTGGTCGGCGGGCTCTGCTCGTCCGTGCTGTCGACGCGGCGGGCGCTGGTGATCGGGGTCGGCTGCTTCCTGCTCGGGGTGGCCGGCATCGCGGTCACGCTGAGGACCGGTTCCGTGACCGCCTTCCTCGTGGCGAGCATGCTCGCCGGCATCGGGTTCGGCGCCGGCTTCAACGCGTGCCTGCGCGCCCTCCTCGACGCCGCCGCGCCGGGCGAGACCGCGGGGCTGCTGTCGGCGGTGTATCTCATCGGGTTCCTCGGTTCGGCCCTGCCGAACTCCGTCGCGGGCTTCGGCGTCGAGCGCTTCGGGCTCTCCGGCGTGGTCAACACGTACTGCGTCGGGACAGGCCTGCTCGTGCTCGCCGCGGGTCTCGTGGTGTGGCCCCGGGTCGTGCCGCTCGGAGGAGGGACCCGACTGCGTTCCGATCCGTGAAACGTCCCGGTTCCCAGCCTGCCGTGCGGTGTTTAGGCTGCTCAAAGCCTATAAGCGGTTCCCATGCTGACTTTCGGGAGGGCAAGATGGCCATCGTCCAGCAGTTCGGCTACCTGTCGATCGGCGTTCACAACCTGCGCGAGGGCGTCGAGTTCTACTCGCGGTTCGCGCGGCTCGACCTGACCGAGAGGATCGGCGGTACCGCCTTCATGACCGGCGGGCTCGAGCACCACTGGATCCGTCTCGAGGAGGGCAGCCAGCAGGGGGTCAAGCGCATCGGATACGAGCTCGTGAGCGACGAGGCGTTCGACGTGGTGCGCGCGGGCCTTCAGCAGTGGGGCATCGAATACGAGGAGGGCGGCAGCCCTCAGCAGGACCGCGTCCAGCGCTGGCTGCGGTTCACCGATCCGGGCGGTACCGCCATCGAGCTCTATCGGGGCATGTACGAGCGGGGCGTCGCACCCGTCAACAACGGTGTCAACATCGAGACGTTCCTGCACGGTGGCTGGGAGACCGCGAACTTCGAGCAGACCACCAAGTTCTACCAGGAGGTGCTCGGCTTCCGGGCCTCCGACTGGATCGGCGACAAGGTCGGCTTCTTCCGCGCCGCCGACAAGTTCCACCACTCCGCGGTCGTCCTGCGCAGCACCCGGTCGGCGTTCAACCACTTCTGCATCCAGGTCGAGTCGATCGACGACGTGATGCGCTTCCGCAACAACGCCCTGCGCCACGGTGTGAAGCTGCGCGACGACCTGCTCCGGCACGCGCCCTCAGGCTCGATCGGCGTGTACCTCAAGGACGAGGCGCGCGGCTTCGCGGTCGAGTACTGCGTCGGTCACCCCAAGATCGAGGACGAGAACCACCGGCCCCGGATCCTGCCGATGTCACCGGAGACGGCGGACATCTGGCGGTCCCCGCTTCCCGAGGTCGTCCTCCCGGACCTGGGCCTGCAGGAGGTGGAGAGCCTCAGCGCGATGCCCGAGGTCGGCTCCGCCGGCGACACGCTGTCGGTCACCGCCCGGACCGTCGTCAACGACGTGCGCGAGACGGTGGGTGCCCGCTGATGTCCGAAGGCGCAGACCCCCGCTACGTGATCGACGACCGCGAGCGCGGTCTCTTCCGGGTCAACCGCGAGGTCTTCGTCTCCGACGAGGTCCTCGACCTGGAGCGCAGGCACCTGTTCGACCGGGCCTGGCTCTACGTCGGTCACGAGTCCGAGGTGCCCAGGCCCAACGACTTCCACACCCGGCAGGTGGGTGGCCGGACGATCATCTTCACCCGGGACCGCCAGGGCACCGTCCGGGTGCTGCTGAACACCTGCCGCCACCGCGGTGCCGAGGTGTGCCGTGAGCGCACCGGCAACCGCAAGATCTTCACCTGCTTCTACCACGGTTGGGCGTACAACAACTCCGGCGCGCTGGTCAGCGTTCCGGACAGCGACTCCTACTCGTCCGACTTCGACCGCGGCAAGCTCGGGCTGGCCCAGCCGCGGGTGGAGAGCTACCGCGGCTTCGTGTTCACCACGTTCAGCCAGGAGACACAGCCGCTGCTGGACTACCTCGCCGACGCGACGCACATTCTCGACCAGGTCGCGGACATCTCCGACCAGGGCATGCGGATCGTGGTCGGCACGCACCGCTATTCGATGCGGGCGAACTGGAAGCTGCTGATGGAGAACAGCGTCGACGGCTACCACGGCCTCACGGTCCACCAGACCTACTTCGAGATGATGATGAATCTCGGCACCACGCCACCCGGCCTCGACGGCAACCGTGGCATCGGCCGGGGCGTGGAGCTGGGCAACGGCCACGCGGTCGCGGTCATGCCCGAGCTGGGCTCCCCGATCATGTCGGAAGAGGTGCTGCTCGAGCGCCGGCAGCGGCGGGCCGAGCTGGTCGCGAAGTTCGGCGAGGAGCACACGATCCGCATCGCGAACATGACGCGCAACATGCTGCTGTTCCCCAACTCGGCGGTCATCGACCTCAACTGGGGTATCCAGGTGCGCACCATGTACCCGATCGCCCCCGGCCACACCGAGATCGTCGGCTGGCAGCTCATGCCCGTCGGGATCAGCGAGCAGATGGAGCGCTACCGGATCGACAACGCGCTGAGCTTCTGGGGCCCCGCCGGCCTGGCGACGCCGGACGACGTCGAGGGTCTGGAGCAGTGCCAGCGCGGCTTCGCCTCGACCAACGAGGTCGCGTGGTCCGACATCTCCCGCGGCATGAAGAAGGAGAAGCCGACCATCGTCGACGAGCTGCAGATGCGCGCGTTCTGGCGGGAGTGGAACAAGCAGATCACCGGTACGGCCTACACGTTCGAGAACGCGCCGCTGGACACCAGCTACATCGCGTCCGACACGGCGGCCCGGGCAGGAGGTGCCTGACATGACGATGGTGGACGAGCCGCTGGGCACCCGCGTGGTGACCCGCGCCGAGATCGAGGACTTCCTGTACAACGAGGCGGCGCTGCTGGACGAGTGGCGGCTGGAGGAGTGGCTGGACCTCTTCACGCTCGACTGTGTCTACGAGATCCCGTCGTCCGACACCCGCGGCCTGGACGGCGGGCTGGTCTACTCCCTCATCCACGACCGCCGCCCGCTCCTCGAACAGCGGGTGCTGCGGCTGAAGAAGCCGACCGCGCACGCGGAGTACCCCCACTCGCGGACCCGCCGGCTGGTCACCAACGTGCGGCTGCTGTCGCACGACGGCGACGGCATCCGGGCGACCGCCAACTTCGCGGTCTTCCGTTCCCGGGCCGGCAAGGACGTCATGTACGTCGGCTGCTACGAGTACCTGTTCGTGCTCGACGGTGACGCGCTGAGGATCAAGCATCGCACCGCGGTCATCGAGCACGAGTCACTCGACCCCCACGGAAAGATCAGCATCATCATCTGACCCGCCGGAAACGGAGAACCCCCACGTGCAGTTCAACAACCGCACCGCGATCGTCACCGGCAGCGCCAGCGGCCTGGGCCTCGGCATGGCGAGCTATCTGGCCGAGGAGGGCGTCCGGGTCTGCCTGGCCGATGTCGACGGGGTCCGCCTGGAGAAGGTCCTGCCCACGATCCCGGTGGTGGCGCAGGGCCCGCATCTGGGCGTCACGGCCGATCTGAGCACCCGGGCCGGAGCCGAACTGATGGCCGAGCGGGCCGTCGCGGAGTTCGGCAAGGTCGACATCCTGGTCAACAACGCGGGTGGTGGCGTGATCCGGCCGACGCTGGAGCACACCGAGGAGACGCTGCGGCAGACCATCGACCGCAACCTGTGGACGATGACCTACTGCACGCTCGCGATGCTCCCGCACCTGCTCGGCAACGGTTACGGTCGCGTGGTGAGCATCGGAGCGGAGTCCGTGCGCAACGGCCTCTGGCAGCACGCGTTCTACAGCGCCGCCAAGGGTGGTGTGCACGGCTTCAACTCGGGCCTGGCGCGCGAGTTCGCCGAGACGGGCGTGACGTTCAACGTGGTCTCCCCGGCGATGGTGCTCACTCCGCAGTACCACGAGTTGGTGGGCACCCTCGCACCGGACGCCCGGGCCAGGCAGGACGCCTTCGTCGAACAGATCCGCGGTTCGATCCCGATGGCCCGCGGCGGCACCGTGCGGGAGGTCGCGGCGGCCGTGGCCTTCCTGGCCTCCGACGACGCGAGCTACGTCACCGGTCAGGTGGTCAGCGTCAACGGCGGAAGCTCGATGCTCTGACAAGATGAGTGACCTCGTGGCCGCTCAGGAAGGACCAATCGCACATGGAACGGCAGCTTGCCTGTCGCGTGGACGACCTCGCCGACGGTGAGTGCCTGCGCGCCGACACGGACCCGCCCGTCGCCGTCTACCGGGTCGGCGGCGCGTTCTACGCCACCGCCGACTCCTGCTCGCACGAGGAGTGGTCCCTCGGCGAGGAGGGCGAGGTCGACGGGTTCGAGGTGACGTGCTCACTGCACATGGCCCGCTTCGACGTTCGGGACGGCAGGGCGCTGTGCCTGCCGGCGATCCGCGCCCTGGAGACCTACGCGGTCGAGGTCGTCGACGGTGACGTGTTCGTCGCGCACCGCCGGACCGCGGACACGCCGGCGGTGTGACCCGCCGCGGGTCAGGCGCCGAGCATCCGCATGCCACCGTCGACGCTGATCACCTGTCCGGTGATGAACCGGGCGCCGTCACCGGACAGGAAGACCAGTACCGGGGCCAGGTCCCGCCGTGCGTCACCCATCGCGCCGCCGAGCGGGATCAACGCCTGCATCCGCTGGTCGAGGAGTGTGCCGCCCGCCGGGCCGAGATGGTCGCGCAGCCGCTGCGCATTGGTGGTGTCGACCACCGGGTTGACCGCGTTCACGGTGACACCGCAGGCGGCCCAGGCGAGTGCGGCCGAGCGGGTCCAGGCGTGAACGCCGGCCTTCGCCGCGGCGTAGGCGGAGGACCGCGGGTTCCCGGCGATCCCCTCGACCGAGCCGAAGTTGATGATCCGGCCACCCCGGTCCCGCATGAGCTCGAACGCCGCCTGGTTGGTGAACACCGTCGACTTGAGGTTGACGCCGAGCATGAGGTCCAGGTCATGTTCAGTGAGCTCGCCCGGTGCGCCGGGAGCCCACAGCCCCGCCGCGTGGACGAGCACGTCGAGCCGCCCGGCGGACCGGCGGATCGCCCCGAACGCCGCCGTGGTCGCGGCCTGATCGGTCAGGTCACAGGTCAGCCAGGTGGCACGCTCGGCGATGTCCGCACCCGGGGCCGAGGACCGCTGGAACGCGTAGACACGGGCCCCCTCGTCCGCCAGGGCCGCCACGGCCGCGGCGCCGGCCCCGGTGGCGGCACCGGTCACCGCGATCACCCGTCCCTCGAGCTGCCCGGCCATGCGCTCTCCTTTGACCCGCGAATCGTGCTGCGACCGTAGAGGCCGCCGCGGGCGGGCGGAAACCTGCCGTTCCTCGCAACGGAACCGAGTCTGGCCGGAGGCCCGATTCCGCCATCCAGAACAGCGGCATGTCTGCGCCTGTGATGGTGCTCATACGGTGGCGTCCTCCGCAGGGCCATCCCGCGGAGCCGGGAGTTTCGGCTGGTGCGCATGCCATGCGGAGCCCGGGACGCCTCGAAAGGTGGAAACTCCGATGAAGAGAAAGAGAACCCTCGCAGCCGTCGCGGCCCTCGCCGTCGCCTGCGCGCTTGCCGGATGTGCCGATGACGACCCGGGCTCTGCCGGGTCCGGCGGCGACATCACCGTCGCGTTCATCGGGTCGACGGAGTCGCAGGTGTACAGCTTTCCCGAGTCCTCCGACGCCGCGAAGGCACGGTTCGCGGCCGTCAACGACGCGGGAGGCGTGAACGGCCGCAAGATCAACTTCATCTCGTGCAACGACAAGGCCGACCCGAACGAGGCCGCCGCATGCGGCCGCAAGGCCGCCCAGGCGAAGGCCGTCGCGGTCATCGGTGGCATCTCCGCCGCCGGCGACTCGCTCACCAGTGCCCTCGAGTCCGCCAAGATCGTCTACACCGGGAACCGCCCGCTCAGCCCGGGTGAGCTCCACAGCTCGGTCGCCTTCCCGCTGGTCGGTGGCGGTTCGTCGACCGCCGGAGGCGCCGGACTGTACGCCGTGGACACACTGAAGTGCCGGTCGATCTACGTGATCGACGGTGACGTCCCCGGCAACCGCGCTGTCGCGGCCTCGTTCAAGGCCGGCGTCAAGGCCGCTTCCGGCAAGGAGCCCCGGGAGACCGTCACCCCGGCGACGTCCTCCGACTACGCCCCGGCCGCGGCTGCCGCCGCCGGCGCGGGCGCGGACTGTGTGTACTTCGCCATCTCGGTCCCGGAGATGCCGAAGGCGATCCCGGCCTTCCGCAGGGCACTGCCCGGTGCCACGCTGATCACCAGCTCCGGCAACCTGCCCGGCCCGATCATCAAGGCGCTGGGTGCCGACGCCGAGGGCTTCGTGCTCTCCGACTCGCAGATCCCGGTCACGACCACGGGCAACGAGTACCTGGACCGGTTCCACGCCGAGATGACCAAGTACACGCCGAGCGCGACCCAGAGCCCGTTCGCGCTCTCCTCCTGGATGGGTGCGGACCTCCTCGTCAAGGTCATGACCGGGGCCGGCGGCGACGTCGACGCGGCGTCCGTGCTCGACGCCTACCGCAAGCTGGGCAGCGTCGAGGGGCACGGCGTCATCGGCGACTTCTCGTTCTCCGACAAGGGCCCGCTGTCGGACA
This sequence comes from Dactylosporangium sp. NPDC005572, assembly GCF_040605515.1. Lineage (NCBI taxonomy): Bacteria > Bacillati > Actinomycetota > Actinomycetes > Micromonosporales > Micromonosporaceae > Dactylosporangium > Dactylosporangium sp. NPDC005572. The sequence goes on from NZ_JBEXCY010000013.1 coordinate 16,268, forward strand.
CCCCCAGGCTGTTCAACCTGAAGTACACGGTGTTCAAGGTTGTGAACGGTGTCCCGACGCTGGCCGGCGCCGCGCAGTTCGGGGACGCCAAACCGGCCCTGGAGGCGTGATGCCGGAGGAGAGGTACCTGTGGACGTCGTGAACCTCGTCATCCTCGGCCTGTGCGCCGGTGCGATGATCAGCCTGTCGGCCCAGGGTGTGGTGCTCGTCTTCCGGGGCTCAGGTGTGCTCAACCTTGCCCACGCCGCCATCGGCAGCCTCGGCGCGTTCGTCTACTGGGAGCTCGAGGTCAACCACTCCCTCCCGTTCGCGGTCGCGGTCGTGGGGGCGACCGCGGTCGCGGCGGTGACGGGGCTGGTGGTGTACGCGGTGGTGATCCGGCCGCTGCACGGAGCGTCGACGCTGACCAAGCTGGTCGCGACGCTCGCCGTGCTGGTCGTCATCCAGTCGGCACTGCAGCTCAAGTACGGCTCCGACCAGTTCATCGTGCCCAACCCGCTGCCGGACCAGAACGTCAGCCTCGGTGGACTCGATGTCCGCGGCGACAAGCTCATCCTGCTCGCGATCTCGATCGTGGTCACCGTCGCGCTGGTGCTCGTCTACCGGCGGACGCGGTTCGGGCTCGCCACCACCGCCACCGCCGAGAACGCCCGCGGCGCGGCCGCGCTCGGCATGTCGCCCGGCTTCGTCGGCGCGGCCAACTGGTGTGCCGGTGCGGGTATCGCCGGCTTCGCCAGCGCGATGATGGCACCCGCCCTGCAGGTGCAGCTGGCCAGCCAGGTGAGCCTCATCGTCCCGGTCCTCGCCGCGGCGCTGATGGGCGGCATGCGGTCGTTCGGCTGGACCTTCGCCGGCGGCGCCGTGATCGGCATCGCGCAGGCGCTCGTCGGCCGCTACGTCGACACGCCCGGCTGGGGCGATGCGGTTCCCCTGGCCATCATCATCGCGGTCATGGTCGCGCGGAGCACCGGTATCCCGAGCCGGCCGCAGCCCCGGGAGACCAGACCCCGGGTCGGATCCGGGACGATCCGCCCCCTGCTCGTGGTGGCCCCCGCGGCAGCCGTGTTCGTGCTGCTCAACTGGGTGCTCCCGGTGGAGTACGTCGACGCGGTCACGCTGACGCTCTGCGTCGGACTGATCCTGCTGTCCAGCGTGGTGATCACCGGGTACGCCGGGCAGCTGTCGCTGTCCCAGTTCACGCTCGCCGGCGTGGGCGCGGTCACCGCCGGGCTTCTCGTCAGCGAGCTCGAACTGCCGTTCCTCGTCGCCCTGGTCGCGGGCACCGTGCTCGCCTTCCCGATCGCACTGCTGATCGGTGCCCCGGCACTGCGGACCCGCGGCATCAACTTCGCCATCACGACGCTGGGCATCGCCTCGGCGTTCCAGGGCGTACTGTTCCTCAACAGCCGGTACACCGGCGGCGACTACGTGACCGTGCCGGTGCCCGCCATCTTCGGCTGGGAGATGGACAACTTCCTCCAGCCGAGCCGGTATGCCACGTTCGCGCTGGTGCTCGTGGTGCTGGCGAGCCTGATGGTCGCCAACCTCCGGCGGAGCCAGACCGGCCGGAAGCTGCTCGCCATGCGCTCCAACGAGCGCGCCGCCGCCGCGATGGGCATCCACGTCTACGGCACCAAGCTCTACGCCTTCGCGCTCTCCGGATCGATCGCGGCGCTGGGTGGCATCCTGCTGATCTTCCGGCAGACCAGCCTGAGCTACATCGCCCAGTTCCAGCCGATCCAGTCGATCAACGGCGTGCTCTACTCGGTGGTCGGCGGTGTCGGCTACGTGGTCGGGCCGTTGACGGGCTCCCTCGGCCAGCCCGCGAGCATCGTCCCGACCATCTTCCACGGGCAGGGCGACACCTTCGCGCTCTGGCTGAGCCTCGTCCTGGGACTCGGCACGATCAAACTGGTGCAGGACGCGCCGGACGGCCTGGTGGGGCTCATCAGGCAGCATCTCGGCCGGTTCGTCTTCCGCAAGCGGCAGCCGGGCACGAGCGCCCTGGTTGCCCGGGACGAGGTACCGCTCCGGGTCGCGGCCCGCGCCCTGGAGATCCGTGACCTCGACGTGCGGTACGGCGGGGTGACGGCCGTGAGCGGATTCAGCTGCACCGTCGAACCGGGCACGATCCACGGCATCATCGGGCCGAACGGTGCCGGCAAGACCTCGCTGGTCGAGGCCGTCACGGGCTATGTCACACCGGCCCGCGGTACCGTGCGACTCGGCGACCTCCCCCTTGACGGATCGAGCGTCCACGCGCGGGCTCGCGCCGGGCTGGGCCGGACGTTTCAGAGTCTGGAACTCTTCGACGACCTGACCGTCGGGGAGAACCTCCTGCTGGCGTCCGGCGGCCACCGAGTCTCGGCGCTCGCCACCGACCTGGTCTACCCCCGCAAGGTCGCCTTCTCCGACGCGGCGCGGGCCGCGATCCACGAGTTCGGGCTCGAACGGGACCTCGACCGGCTCCCCGACGAGCTGTCCTACGGCCGGCGGCGCCTCGTCGCCATCGCCCGGAGCGTCGCCGCGGGGCCGTCGGTGCTGTGTCTGGACGAGCCGGCGGCCGGCCTCTCGGGCGTGGAGCGCGGCGAACTGTCCGAACTGCTGCGCCGGCTCGCCCGGGACTGGGGCATCGCGATCATCCTGATCGAGCACGACGTCGACCTGGTCATGTCCGTGTGCGATCACATCACCGCCATCGACTTCGGTCGTACCATCGCGAGCGGTACGCCGGCCGAGGTGCGCTCGGACCCGCTGGTCCTGGCCGCGTACCTCGGGGCCGAGCAGCCAACCGCCCCGGAAGGTGTCGAGGTGCCCTCATGAGGACCGTCGCCGAACCCGTCGTGCTCGAATGCCGGGGGCTGACCGCCGGCTACGGCGCCGTCCCGGTCGTGCGGGAGGTCAGCATCTCCGTCGCGGCCGGCGAGGTGGTGGTCCTGCTCGGGCCGAACGGCGCCGGCAAGACCACGACGATGCTGACCCTGGCCGGTGACCTGCCGCGCATCGAGGGCGAGATCCTCTTCAACGGCGACGGCCGGAGACTCCCGCTGTACCAGCGCGCCCGTCGCGGCCTCGCCTTCATCACCGAGGAGCGCTCCGCGTTCATGTCGCTCACCGTGCGGGAGAACCTCCGGCTCGGCCGGGGCGGGGTGGACGCGGTCCTCGACCTCGTTCCCGAGCTCGCTCCGCTGCTGGACCGGCGGGTCGGACTGCTGTCCGGCGGGGAGCAGCAGATGCTCACCGTCGGCCGGGCGCTCGCCGCGCGCCCCACGGTGCTGCTCGCCGACGAGCTGTCGCTGGGTCTCGCACCCAAGATCCTCGACCGTCTGCTCGCGCTCGTTCGCCGGGCCGCCGACGACGGCGTCGGCGTCCTGATGGTCGAGCAGCAGGCGCGCAAGGCGCTGCGCATCTGCGACCGGGGATACGTGCTGAGCAAGGGCCTGGTGTCGATGGAGGGCACCGCCGCGGAGCTCCTGCGGCGGCTGCCGGAGATCGAGGCGGCCTACCTGTCCTCGCGAACGTAGTTCCACCTGGCGAAATACCCCGGTTGTCGGCGTCCGCGGCGGGGCGCAGCCTTTGACCCGTAGGAAAGCGAGTGGAGGAGGAGCGGACATGGCGTTGACCGAAGAGGGCATCATCAGGATTCCCGGGCTGTTGAGCCGCTGGGTGCAGCTGGGCGACGGTCAGCGGGCGCACTACATGACCGCCGGCGAGACCGGCCCGGCGGTGATCCTGCTGCACGGCGGCATCCCCGGCTCGTCCGGGGCCGCCGGCTGGCGGCTCATGGCGCCGCTGCTCGCGGCACAGGGCTTCCGGGTGTACTGCCCGGACCAGCCCGGTTTCGGCCTGTCGGACAACCGGCGGCAGTACTGGCCGGTCAACGGCCCCTACACGCACGTCGACTTCATCAACCGGTTCGCCGACGCGATGTGCCTCGACGAGTTCCACATCTCCGGCAACTCGATGGGCTGTATCAACACCGCGCACTACGTCGTGCGGTACCCGCACCGGGTCAAGAGCTTCATCCTGATCGCCGGCCCGGTCGGGGACCTCGTCAGGTTCGAGGCACAGAAGCAGCTGAAGGCGAAGGTCGGCTGGGAGAAGGGCGACCGGGACACCATGCGGGCGATGATGCGCTCCATCATCCACCACCAGGAGGAGATCACCGACGACCTGCTCGAGATGCGGATGCTCGCCGCGGACAACCACAAAGAGGGCTGGGAGGCATGGCAGCGGGTCAACAACTTCGGCGAGGTGGACCCGGACGTCGCTCTCGCGCTCTCGACCAAGGACCGGCTCGACCGCAGTACGATTCCCGGCATCTGCCTGTACGGCACGAACGACGCGATCCTGCCGGCCGAGGACCTCGGCTTCCAGGTCGAGGACGCCCTGCCCCGGGTACAGTTCTTCTATCCTGAGGACTGTGGCCATCAGGGCCAGACCGACCAGCCGGAGCTCTTCGCCCAGGTCTTCACGGAGTTCCTCAGCACCGGGCGGGTGTCGCGAGCCACCGCCGACAAGGCCGGCGTGTCGAAGCGCCGTCCCGAGATTCCCGCGCTGGTCGAGCAGGCATGAGCGCCGGTCCGGCTGGCACCGGCGGCTGTCGAGAGGGTGATCATGCAGCTCCTCAAGCACGATCCTGACGGGCCGCACAAACTGGTCCGGGTCGAGACGATGGGATGCGCGGTCAACGTCCTCGTCGGCCTCCACGACGAGAACGGCACCCCGGTGATCGCCGTCGAGGTGGAGCCGGCCCTCCCGGACGAGCTCGGCCGGGTGTGGGAGGCCAATGGGCCGGCCGTCGTCCTCGTGCGATGCCTCGGCCGGCAGGACGAACGGCCACCGGCCGAGGCTGTCGAGGACGATCGCCACGTGGCGAGCCTGCACGATCTCCTCGCCGCCGGGACCGAACCCCGCGAGATCATCACCCCATGACGACGCCCCGGCCCCAACTGCCACCGGGCGCCCGCGTCGACGTGCACACGCACGTGGTACCGCCGCTTCCGCCCGCGCCCAGTGCCGAGTTCCCGGTGTTCGAGGAGGATGCCGGGCTCGGCCGGCTCAGTGTCGCCGGGCGGGTGGTGCGCACCGTCCCGCCCGAGGCGTGGTCGCTGGAGCGGCGCACGCTGGAGCTGGACCGGCGGGGCATCGACCACCACGTGCTGTCCCCGCTGCCTCCGCTGGTGGCCCTCGCGGGCACGGCACGGGAGGCCGGGGACTGGACCGACCGGCTGAACGAGTCCATCGCGGAACTGGTCGCGCCGCACCGCGCCCGGTTCAGCGGGATGGGGATGGTCGCGCAGGCACACCCGCAGCTGATGGCCGGTCAGGTGGAGCGGGCCCACGAGGCCGGGTTGGTGGGCGTCCTCATCGGCACCGATCTGGGCGGCCGCGAGCTGGACCATCCCGACCTCGGCGACTTCTTCGAGGCGGCCGAGCGTCTGGGCATGCTCGTGTTCGTCCACCCGATCGCCACGACCCTGGACGACGCGGTGGGGGAACGGATCACCGGTGCGGAGGTGCGCTTCGGCCTGGGGATGACCACCGACACCGCCATCGCGGCGTCGAAGCTGGTCTTCGGTGCGGTGCTCGAGCGGCACCCCCGGCTCCGCGTGCTCCTCGCCCACGGTGGCGGCACGTTCTACTGGGCACTGTCGCGGGCGCGGCGGCTGATGTCACCGGCCGGCGTCGAGGCGCTCGCGAAGCGGCTGTCGAACGTGTATGCCGACAGCGTCCTGTACGACGTGCGCAACCTGCGGTACGTCCTCGATGTCGCCGGCAGGTCCCAGGTGCTGTTCGGCACCGACTATCCGCTGCCGGCCGAGGACGTCACCATCGTAGAGCGGCTCGACGAGCTGGCCCCGGACGAGGCGGCCGCGGTGCGGGGTGCCAACGCCCGCTCGCTGCTCGGCTGCTGACCTCCCGGTTCAGGCCTGCGGGTTCAGGCCTGTGGGTTCAGGCCTGTGGGTTCAGGCCTGTGGGTTCAGGCTTGCCGGTTCAGGCGAGGGCGGCGAGCTGGTCCCGGACGAAGTCCGCGGCCGGGACCCGCTGCTGGATCGCCTTGCGGGCACGGACGACGATCCTCGGGGCATCGATGGCGAGCACCGCGGTGAGCACCCCGTCGCGGGACCAGGCCGCGGCGCAGAGCGCGCCGCCCGTCCCGATGAGCTCGACGTCGTCCCCTGCCGCGGACCGCCCGACCACCTGCAGCCGCCGGCCGAACTGGTCGGACCACACGTACGGAACGGCCGTCGCCGTGACGGCGTCGCCGACGATGCCGCCGGCGATCACCTCGGCGTGCTCGTTGGCGTTGGTCCAGTGCTCGATGCGTACCTCCCGTCCCAGCGCGGGATGAGGCCAGGAGGCGACGTCCCCGGCGGCGTACACCCGGGGCGTGGAGACCGAGCGCAGCCCGGCGTCGCAGCGCACCCCGTCGGACACGGCGACCCCGGAGCCGGCCAGCCACGCGGTGGCGGGGGAGACGCCCACGCCGAGGAGGACCAGGTCGGCGTCGACCTGTGTGCCGTCGGACAGCATGATCGACTCGACGTGGGTGGCGCCGCGGGCCTCGACGACGGAGACGTTCGTGCGGACCACGACGCCGGAGTCCTGGATGATCCGGCCCAGCGCGGTGCCGACCCGCTCGCCCAGGCTGACGGCGAAGGGTGCCGCCTCGCGCTCGATCATGGTCACGTCGAGGCCGCGTTTGCGGGCCGCCGAGGCGAACTCCGCGCCGATGAACCCGCCGCCGACCACGACCACGCGCGGGGCCCGGTCGAGCGCTCGCCGCAGCGCGACCGCGTCGTCGAGGGTGCGCAGACAGTGCACGCCGTCGAGGCCGGCGCCGGGAACGGGCAGCCTCCGAGCGGTGGCGCCGGTCGCGACGACCACCGTCTCGTACGGGACGGTGTCGCCGCCGGCGAGCACGACCCGCCGGCGGACCGGGTCGAGCCCGGTCGCCCGCTGTCCGAGCAGCAGCTCGACGCCGAGCCCCTCCAGCTCGCCGTCGGCGGTGAGGTACGGCACCGGTGCGTCCGGCGCGGCCATGAAGTCCTTGCTCAGCGGCGGGCGGTCGTACGGCCGCTCCGGCTCGTCGCCGATGAGGACGATCGGCCCGTCGTACTCCTTGCGCCGCAGCGCCTGCACGGTGCGCAAGCCGCTCAGCGACGCGCCGACGACCACGACGCTCACAGCGTCAGCGTCCGTCCGATGCCGGACGCCGCGCGCATCAGTTCGCGAACGGCGCCTGTGGGGACGGTCGAGGTGACCGGGAAGGTGATCGAGATGGCGGCGACCGCGCTCGGCCGGGAGTCCAGGATCGGTGCCGCGAAGCACTGCGCCGCGATGCTCGAACCCGCCTGGTCCACCGCGTAGCCGTGGGTGTGCACGTGCTCGAAATGGCTCTGCAGGATATGCGTGTCGACGATGGTGTACGGCGTGAGCCGCGGTACCGGACTGGACAGCACGGAGTCCTGGTCGGTGGGGGTCGCGTGCGCGAGCAGCGCCTTGCCGAGCGCCGTGCAGAGCGCGGGGACCCGCCCGCCCACGCGACTGGGCAGCGGGATGGTCGCGTGCCCGTAGATCTTCTCGATGTAGAGGACGTCCGATCCGTCGAGCACCGCGAGGTGGACGGTCGCGTCGGTGGCCTTGTACAGGTCGACCATGAACGGTATGGCGTTCTCCCGCAGGCTCCGCGGGCGCGTGTCGGCGATGAGGTTGCCGAGTTCGAAGACCGACCGGCCGAGCATGTAGCGCCCGTCCCGCTTCTCGACGAACCCGTGCTCGACGAGCACGGCGAGCAACCGGTGTGCGGTGCTCTTGGACACCTCCGCGCGCTCGGCGATCTGGGAGACGCCCAGGAGGACCCCGGAGCCGCGGAACGAGTTCAGGATCTGCAACGACTTGCCGACGCTCGACAGGGAGCCGCTTTCCGGGAGGCTCACCGCGGGCCGAGGACGGCTGTCGTGTATCGGGGCGAGAGTCTGTGTCATGACGTCCCTGTTTCGGTCTGGTGACGTTTGTGGTGACCAACATAAGCTATCAACACGTACGTTGAAACTATCCGGACGGCCCATTCAGAGTTTTCCTGGAGGCTGTCAACGCAAGCGTTGATCGGGGTGGTCGTGAAGGTCAACCACGGGGACAGGCTGTCGCAGACATGTGTGCCGCAGACCGGAACGGCGGGCCTGGGATCCCCTCCGGACGGACCGATACTGGCGCAATGTCACTCGCTACCCGGCCTGGGGCCGCGGCCCGAGAGGCCGCCGACCGGCTCCTGCGGGCGGCCGCGGCAGGCACCCCGTGCGCGCCGATCCGCGACCTGATCGCGCCCGGCGACGTCGTCACGGCGTACGCCGTGCAGCAGCTCGTCGTCGAGGCACGGGTTTCCGCCGGCGCCCGCATCGTCGGCCGCAAGATCGGGCTGACCTCGGAGGCCGTCCAGCGGCAGCTCGGTGTGGACACGCCGGACTTCGGCGTGCTCTTCGACGACATGGCGTACGACGAGACCGCCACCGTCCCGATGGGCCGGCTGATGCAGCCCAGGATCGAGGCCGAGATCGCCTTCGTGCTCGATCGCGACCTGGCCGGCGGGAAGGTCGGCGTCCCGGTGACGGCCGCCGAGGTCCGTTCGGCCGTCGCGTATGCCGCGCCGGCGCTCGAGATCGTCGACAGCCGGGTCGCCGGGTGGGACATCAGCCTCGCCGACACCGTGGCCGACAACGCTTCCAGCGGACTGTTCGTCCTGGGCGAGGCGCGGCTCGCGCTCAGCGAGTTCGAGCCTGTGACCGCGCAGATGCGCATGACCGTCGACCGTGACGTCGTGTCAACCGGATCCGGCGCGGCCTGTCTCGGCGATCCCCTCGACGCCGTCGCCTGGCTGGCCACCACCGCCCGCGACCTCGGCAGCCCGCTCCTGGCCGGCCAGGTCATCCTCTCCGGCGCGCTCGGCCCGATGGTGCCGGTCACCGCGGGGAGCCACGTACGCGCGGAGATCACCGATCTCGGGAGCGTCTCAGCGACGTTCGGTGTCGAAGTAGGAGGACAGCATTGAGCGTGAAGGTCGCCATCGTCGGCTCGGGGAACATCGGTACCGACCTGATGATCAAAATCCTGCGAACGTCCCGGGCGCTGGAGATGGGAGCGCTGGTCGGCATCGACCCGGCCTCCGACGGCCTCGCGCGGGCGGCCCGCCTCGGCGTGCCGACGACGGACAACGGCGTCGCGGGCCTCATCGCCCTCCCCGGATTCGATGAGATCGCCATCGTGTTCGACGCGACCTCGGCCGGAGCGCACAAGGCCAACGCGGCGGCGCTGGCACCGTACGGTAAGCGGCTCGTCGATCTCACCCCCGCGGCGATCGGCCCCTTCGTCGTACCCGCGGTGAACCTCGACGGCAACCTCACGGCGGACAACGTCAACATGGTGACCTGCGGCGGTCAGGCGACGATCCCGATCGTCGCCGCGATCTCCCGGGTCGTCCCGGTGCCGTACGCCGAGATCGTCGCCTCGATCGCGTCGCGCTCCGCCGGACCCGGCACGCGCGCGAACATCGACGAGTTCACCGAGACGACGAGCCAGGCGATCGAGTCGGTCGGCGGCGCGACCCGCGGCAAGGCGATCATCGTGCTCAACCCGGCCGAGCCTCCGCTGATCATGCGGGACACCGTGCTCTGCCTGATCGGCGAGCCGGACCCGGCCGTGCACGACCGGATCCGTGCCTCGATCCACGACATGGTCGCGGCGGTCGCCGGCTACGTCCCGGGATACCGCCTCAAGCAGGAGGTCCAGTTCACGGCGGTGCCGCCGGACCAACCGGTGCACACCCTGGTCGGCGACGTCGCGGTGACGCATCAGGTCTCCGTCTTCCTCGAGGTCGAGGGCGCGGCCCACTACCTGCCGGCGTACGCCGGGAACCTCGACATCATGACCTCGGCCGCGCTGCGGGTCGGCGAGCGGATCGCCGAGCGGATCACTGAGGGAGCGCGGGTATGAGCCAACCGCCCCGGCTGTTCATCCAGGACGTCACCTTGCGCGATGGTATGCACGCGATCCGCCATCGGATGGCGCCGGGCCACGTCGGCCAGATCGTCGCGGCGCTCGACGCCGCGGGGGTGGACGGCATCGAGGTCGCCCACGGTGACGGGCTCGCCGGCGGGTCTCTTACCTACGGCCCCGGGTCGAACACCGACTGGGAATGGCTTGAGCAGGCCGCGGCGAACATCACCAACGCACGGCTGACCACGCTGCTGCTCCCCGGTATCGGCACCATCCACGAGCTCCGGCGTGCCCACGACCTCGGGGTGCGCTCCGTGCGGATCGCCACGCACTGCACCGAGGCCGACATCTCCGCCCAGCACATCGCGACGGCACGGGACCTGGGCATGGACGTGTCCGGGTTCCTGATGATGAGCCACCTGGCGCCACCGCAGGAGCTGGCGCGCCAGGCGGCGCTGATGGAGTCCTACGGCGCCCATTGCGTGTATGTGACCGACTCCGGCGGACACCTGCTCATGGACGGGGTACGGGAACGCGTCCGGGCCTACCGGGACGCGCTCGCCGCGACCACGGAGGTCGGCATCCACGCGCACGAGAATCTGTCGCTGTCGGTGGCCAACTCGATGGTCGCCGTCGAGGAGGGAGCCACCCGGGTCGACGCCTCGCTGGCCGGCCAGGGTGCCGGCGCGGGTAACTGTCCCATCGAGCCCTTCGTGGCCGTGGCGACGCTGCTCGGCTGGGAGCACGGCTGCGACCTGTTCGCGCTGCAGGATGCGGCCGAGAGCCTGGTCCGGCCGCTGCAGGACCGGCCGGTCCGGGTCGACCGGGAAACCCTCACCCTGGGCTACGCCGGGGTCTACTCCAGCTTCCTGCGGCACGCCGAGACCGCCGCGGAGCGCTACGGCCTCGACGTGCGGTCGATCCTGTTGGAGGTCGGCCGGCGGGGCCTGGTCGGAGGTCAGGAAGACATGATCACCGACATCGCGCTGGACCTGACCGCTTGAAGCGTTCAGCCGGTCCGGCATCCTCAGACCTGCAGCACGGTCTTGCCGCGTAGATCTGTGACTTCGAACCTGCCGGCAAGGGCTCGCGGCGCCGCTTCGAGAGGGAGCCGCGCGCCGATGACGGGTCGGACGGTGCCCGCCGTGACGAGGCCGGAGATCTCGGCGAGCCGCTCGGGCTTGCGGTCGAGCCGATAGTTCTCGGTGCGGAGACGCTGGTCGGTCAAGAGGTGTTCGTCGACGCCGAAAGCGGTCGACAGTAGCGCGCCGCCGTCCCGTACCGCGCCGGCCGCGAGGCGGGTAGCCGAGCGGTCGCCGACGACGTCGAGAACGGCGTCGAAACCCTCGGGAGCGAGGCCTCGTAGCGCCCGGTCGAGCGGCTCCGCGCCGCGGACGACGATCTCCGCGGCGCCGAGTTCGCGGACCTGCTCGGCGTGCCGGGCGGACGCCGTCGCGACGACCCGGATCCCCGCGGCCGCGGCGACCTGCACCGCGAAGGTGCCGACGCCTCCCGTCGCGCCGATGACCAGCAGCGTGCCGCCCTCGGGTACCTGCAGGTGGTCGATCGCGCCGACGGCGGTCATGCCGGAGGTCGGTAGCGCGGCCGCCATGTGGCTCGGCAAGTCGTCGGGGATGGTTGCCAGCGCACCGAATGCGGGCGCCGCCTGCACGACGCAGCACTCGGCGAAGGTGCCGAATCGCAGCGGTTGGCTCCAGAACTGGCCGAACACGCGGTCGCCGACCTGAAACTGCGTGACGCCGTCGCCGACCGCGGTCACGGTGCCGGCACCGTCCATGCCGAGCGTCAGCGGGAAGCGGTACTCGCCGAGCGCCGCGAGGGATCCAGAGGCGATGGCCGCGTCGAGCGGATTGGTCGCGGCCGCGTCGATAGCCACCTGCACCTGGCCGCCGGCGGGTTCCGGCACGGGGCACTCCATGAGCGCCGGGGTGTCGCCGAAGTGCTTGATGCCGATCGCGCGCATGCTGTTGGTTTCCGTTCTGTCCGCGGTCGCTGCTGCTCGGGCTGCATCAGCCTGCGACCGGGGCCGGGTCCCGGAGAACGACCGATCCGGTACCGACTATGACCAGAAAGGTACCAATCGCGGCGTCGGCCAGGCACTACGCTGAGGCGTGGCGATGGAGTCCCGGGCCTTGCGCTACTTCGTCGCCGTGGCGGAGGAACGCAACTTCACCCGTGCCGCCGCGCGGCTCGGCATCGCCGGCCCCGCGCTGTCGCGAGCGATCCGCAACCTCGAGGCCGAGCTCGGAGTTCGCCTGTTCGAACGCTCCACGCGCACGGTGGAGCTGACGGAGCCCGGCGCGGTGCTGCTGACCCACGGGCGGCCGGCCCTGGAGGCGCTCGACGCGGCAGCCCGCCGGGCGGTGCGGGCATCGGCACCGCATCGCAGCCTGCTGCTCGCGGTCAAGGCGGATACCGACGGTGGCCTCTTGGAAGACATCCTCGCTGCGGCGGCCGCCGAGCCCGATGCCGAGCCCGTCGCCGTGCGCCTGTGCGGCTGGCGGGAGCACACCCGGTTGCTGCGGACGGGCGAGGCCGATGCGGCGCTCATGTTCGAGCCCTACGATCCGGCCGGCATCGACGTGGACGTCGTCGCGGTGGAGCCTCGCGTGGCGGCGCTGCCCGCCGACCACCCCCTCGCCGGGGCCTCCCGGGTACGCCTGGCCGACCTCGGCATCAGCGCCGAGGACGTCACCGAGCGGGCCGAACGCGACATCGGCGAGCTCGCCGTGCACGACCTTGCGCAGCTGCTCGCGCTCGTCGGGCTCGGCGCGACGGTGACGGTGCTGCCGAGGTCGGTCGCCGCCCGGTACCCCCGGCAGGCGGTGGCCTACGTCCCGATCGAGGACGCCCCTCCCGCCGCGCTCGTCATCGCCTGGCCGGAGCACTCCCGCAGCCGCGGCGTGGCGGCGCTGGTCCGCGCGGCGACGGCCGTCGCCGAGTCGCACGGCATGGGCACAGCCGCCGACGCATCGCGGTAGGCGCCCGCCGGGCCTCAGTGGAGCAGTTTGGCGACGCCGAACTCGAAGCGTTCCTCGAACGACGACTCGATCAATGCCGACGCTACGCGTCGGAGCGCCGGGCGCTGCCCGACGTCGAGGTCGATGGTGGATCGACCGGGCAGTGCCTGCTCCTCCTGGGTGAGACCGAGCGTGAAGTAGATGAGGCTCCAGCAGGTCCAGGCGGCCTGCTGCTCCGGCAGGCCGCCGTCCAGGATCGCCGCGACCAGGGCCTCGGCGAAGTTCAGGGTGGCCGGCTCGGCCGGGTAGGTGCCGGTGACGACCGTCGCGCCGTCGCGGTGGGCGAGCAGGGCGTGCCGGTAGCGGCGGGTGAGCTCGACGGCCCGCTCTCGCCAGTGCGCCGGCAGGTCGTCGAGGGAAGCCTCGCCGACGATCGCGTCGGCGACCAGCTCCATCAGCCGGGCCTTGCTCTTGGCGTGCCACAGGACGGTGTTCATCCGGACACCGAGCCGCTCGGCGATCGTCCGCATGGAGATGGCGGCTGCTCCTCGTTCGTCGAGGATCGCGAGCGCAGCCTCCACCACATCCCCTTGACTCTTGGTCACTGACCTAGTGTACTCAAGGCGCATTGTTGGTCAGTGACCAAGGAGATGTCATGGAAGATGTCGCCATCGTCGGTGCCGGGCCGACCGGCCTCTGGCTCGCGGCGGAGCTGCGGCTGGGCGGGGCCTCCGTCACCGTCCTGGAGGTCCGGCACGAGCGCGACCCGAACTCGAAGGCGCTGACGATCCACCCCCGCACGGTCGAGATCTTCGACTGTCGTGGCGTCGTGGAACCGTTCCTGGCCGAGGCGCTGCGCATCCCGAACGGCCACTTCGGTGGGCTGCCGGACCGGATGGACTTCTCGGTGCTGGACACGCCGTATCCCTTCACGCTGGCGTTGCTGCAGGCCCGCACGGAGGAACTGCTCGAAGCCCGCGCCGAGGCGCTGGGCGCGACCATCCGCCGAGGTGTCGAGGTCGTCGGGCTCACCACCGCCGGCGTGGAGCTGGCTGACGGCAGCGTGGTCGCGGCGCGCTACGTGGTCGGTTGCGACGGTGTTCGCAGCACCGTACGCGCGGCCGCGGGCATCGACTTCCCGGGCACCGATGCCACGACCTGGGGTTGGCTCGGCGACGTCGTGCTCGACGCCCCGCCCCAGCGCGGCTTCGCCAACATCGCCGGTGCCGACGGCGGCCTGATGATCGTGCCGCTCCCCGGCGGGATCCACCGCCTCGTCGGCGGAGACCCGGGCACCGACCGACCCGAATGGGCCGGTGACCTCACCTTCGACGAACTGCGGGCGACCGTCCGACGGATCGCCGGCACGGACTTCGGCATGCGAGACCCGGTCTGGCTGTCCCGCTTCGGCAACGCGACCCGGCAGGCGGCCTCATATCACCAGGGCAACGTACTGCTCGCCGGAGACGCCGCCCACATGCACTTCCCGACCGGGGGTGTCGGCATGAACGTCGGCATCCAGGACGCGCACAATCTCGGCTGGAAACTCGCGGCGGTCGTCGCCGGCCGCGCGAGCGAGGCCCTGCTCGACACCTACCACGAGGAACGGCACCCCGTCGGAGCCGACCTGCTGGAGCACACCCGGGCGCAGACCGCCCTGATCACCGCGTACTCACCCGAAGGGCAGGCCCTGCGGGCAGTGCTGAGCGGGCTGATCGCCACGGCGCCGGACCTGTCGCGGGAACTGGCCGAGCGGCTGTCCGGGCTGAGCGTCACGTACGCGACCGGCAAACGCGTCCCCAACCTGAAACTCCCGGACGGCAGCACGCTCTTCGAGAGACTCCGCACCGGGGAACACGTGAAGACCGAAGCGGGACTCGTCCGGCCGGACGGACATCTCGCGTGAGCATCGAGCGCCTCAACCCCGCGGGGCTCGTCGCCATGCCCGACCTCATCAGCCAGGCGGTCACCAGCACAGGCCGTACCCTGGTGTACCTCTCCGGCCAGGTCGCCTGGGACGCCGACGGCAACCTGATCGGCCCGGGCGACCACGCGGCACAGGCGGCGAAGATCGCGGAGAACATCACGGCCGCGCTGGCGGCGGCCAACGCCACCTGGGACGACATCGTCAAAGAGACGATCTACGTCGTCGACTACCGGCCCGAACTGGTCCCGGTCATCTTCGGCGCGCTGCGGCGCGGGCCGGCGCCGGCGAGCACGCTCGTCCCGGTCCCGGCACTGTTCCAGCCGGGCTATCTGATCGAGGTCGAGGTGGTCGCCGCCATCGAAGGCTGATCCAGCTTCCAGGGGCGGGCGAGCGGCTCGACAGCATAACTCTGACTATGTAGAGTTAACGCATGGCTCGTAGTCGACGACCCTCCGCGCAGACCACGGCGGTGGTCCTGGCGTTGGCGGCGCAGCCGTCGGCGTGGCGGCACGGCTACCAGCTGTGCCAGGAACTGGACCTGAAGCCCGGCACGGTGTACCCGATCCTGATGCGGCTGGCGGACCGGGGGCTGCTGGAGGCGACCTGGGACACCGATGTCCCGCCGGGCCGCCCACCACGCCACAGGTATCGGCTGACCGGCTCCGGGCGTGCACTGGCCACCGAGCTCGCGGCGGCAGCCACCACACAGGCACCCCGGCGCGTGGATCCGACGGTGAGGTGGCAGGGAGCATGAACTGGACGCTGCGCAGGTTCCAGGTCGTCACCGTCGGCGTCATCGCTGCGGTGTCGACCGCCTTCTGGGTCGGCACGGCCATATCGGCCGGCAGGTCCGCGGACGGCAACCTGTCCCTGCTGGTCCTCTCGACGGGGTTGTGGGCGGGTAGTGCGCTGCTCGTGCTCAACCGCTGGTGGTCGACGACCGGCTACGGCTCGTCCGCGCTCGACGCGCCGGAGGCCCTGCTCGCGGTCGCCGTGGCGCTGATGCCCGGGCGCCGCCGCGAATGGGGTCTGGCCATGCTGGCCGAGATGGCCGAGGTGCGGGACCGGGCGGCCCGGTGGCGATTCGCGCTCAGCAGCGTGCGGGCCACACTGTTGCTGCGACCCGCCGGCGGCTGGGGAGTGACGGCGGCGCTGGCCGTCCTCGTCGTGTTCGCGGTCGGGGCGACCGGACCGGCGCTCGCCACGAGCATGCCTGAGCTGGGTGTCTTCGCGGCCGGCTTCGTCGGAGCCTTCGGTGCCCTGGTCACCGTCACGGTGGCCCGCTCGGCCCGGGTGCAGGTGGCGCCGCTGCCGGCGCTGCTGGTGACCGCAGCCGTGGTCGCCGCCGTCGCGCTGACCGTGGAGTTCCTGCGCCGCGACCCGGGTGCGGTCACGCAGTTGGCGCCGACCTCGGCGGTGCTCCTGGCCGCCGTGCTGGGCGGTTGTGTGTGGTGGGCGGTGGCCTCGCCCCGGCCGGCGCGCCCCGACCGCACCGCGCCCCGCGTCGGCGTCGGTGCCGCGCTGGTGTGCGGCGCCGCGCTCCTGCTGCTGATCCGCACCGCCTACGACTCAGGCCTTCCGGAACCGGTGCGCGCGGCGGCAGGACTCCTGGGGGCACTCTGGATCGTCCTCGGACCGTCCGCCGCCCTCTTCGTCGCCGCGTTGCTCGGCGCCCGCGCCGGCCGGTCGTTCCGGGCCGGCGTGCGCGCCGGCATCTGGGTCGCCCTCGCCTGCGCGCCACTCATCTACGCCGTCTGGCTGCACGAGTCGCTGCGCATCTATGCCGACCTCGCGGGGGACGAGCGAGGCGGGCTGCTCCTTTTCGGCGACGGCGTATCCCCGGCCGAGAACCTGAGCGCCGCGCGGAACTGGCTCGTCGCCGTCCTGGTCGTCGTTCCGGTCGCGGTCCTCGGCGCCGAGCTCGGATCGCGGCTGCGTCGACCTCCCCCCGGTTCCGTACCGTCCCCGAGCCCCACGCCGGCCGTCGAGCCGTGACGGCCGAATGCGTGTTCGTGCGGGCAGGAGGGCGGGCAGGAGGGCGGCGCAGGGCAGCAGCAGGAGCGCGAATCCGGCGGTCCACCAGAAGGTGTTCGCGTACGGGTGGACGCCGCTCGGGTCCCGGGTGGCCTGCTGCTGGAGGATCACGGCGACCACGGCGGTACCCAGGGCGGCGCCGACGCGCTGGATGACGTTGACGATGCTGGTGGCCTGCGGGATCGCGGCATGGGGGAGCTGGTGGTAGGCGGCTGCCATCGCCGGGATGCCGACGGCCGCCATGCCGATGCCGCGCAGGAGCAACGACGCGCTGAGGACGATGTCGTTCGGGTCGGTCGGCAGCAGGGCGAAGGGGACGGTTCCGGCGGCGGTGATCAGTGCACCGACGACCACCAGCGGCCTGGGGCCGATGCGGTCGGCCAGCCGGCCCACGACGGGTAGCGCGGCGGCGGTGCCGATGCCCTGCGGGGCGAGCACGAGGCCGGTGGTGAGCGCGTCGAATCCGCGGGCCTGCTGGTAGTAGAGGGGGAGCAGGAGCATCGAGCCGTAGAGTGCCGCGCCGGTCAGCGAAGACAACACCGCGGACGCGCGGAGCGACCGGTACCGGAGCAGGCGCAGGTCGACGACGGGTGCCTTGGCGCGCAGGGCGTGTACGGAGAACGCCGTGAGCAGCCCGAGGCCGATCGCGACCGGGACGGTCGTGCCGGCATCGACGAAGCTGGACCGCTCGCCAGCCTGTGCGAGGCCGTAGACCAGGGCGAGCACGGCCGGTGACAGCAGCGCGATGCCGAGCACGTCGAGCGGGCGGCGGCCGCCGTCGACCGGGTCGGCGGGCAGCGCCCGCAAGGCCAGCACGAGCGCGGGTACGCACACCGGTACGTTGATCAGGAAGATCCATCGCCAGGACAGCCCGTCGAGCAGCAGGCCGCCGAGCACCGGCCCGACGATGGGGATGAGGTTGCCGGGCACGGCCACCAGCGCCATGACTCGGCCGAACCGTTGCGCGCCGGCGGCCTGCGCCAGGATGAGCTGGGTCAGCGGAAGGATCATGCCGGCGCCCAGGCCCTGCAGTACCCGGAAGATGATCAGGCTCGGCGCGGACCATGCGGCGCCGCACAGCACGGACCCGGCCAGGAACAGCGCCAGCACCGCCAGCCACGTCCGGCGGGCACCGAAGCGGTCGACGCACCAGCCGGTGAGCGGGATGACCAGCGCCATCGCCAACAGGTAGGCGGTGGACACCCACTGGACGGTGGAGACCGGCGCTGCGAACGCCTTGCCGAGCTGATCCAGCGCGACGCTGACCACCGTCGTGTCCAGCAGCGCGGCGACCGCGCCGAGCAGGACGATCCCGGCGAGCCGCAGGAGCGCCGGGTCGAGCCGATCGTCAAACGGCCGCGGGCCGGGAGGGTTGGTTGGCATGCCAACAGTCTGATACTTTGATGGCATGCCAACAAGTTGGGTGGGGTGAGACCATGACCACGGCACCCGGCGCGGGCGGCGCCCGGCCGCCGCACATCGGCATCAGCGTTGCCGAGGCGCCACTGAGCTCGCTCATGCTGCAGCTCGTGCGGGCGCACGCCGCGATCGCGACCGCGATGCTGCAGCAGATCGGCCTGGTCGCCCCGCAGGAGCTGGTCCTGCTGTTCCTGCAGGAGCACGGGCACACGCCGCAGTCGGAGATCGTCTACTTCCTCGGTCGCGACCGGTCCACCGTCACCAACACCTTGCAGGCGATGGAGCGCGCGGGCCTTATCACGCGAACGCCGTCACCGAGCGACAAGCGCTCGATGGTCGTGAGCCTGACGGGCAAGGGTCGCCGGCTGTGTCCACGCATTCGCGAGATCTGGTCCGAACTGGAGCGGATGGCGTTCGGCGGGCTCACCACCCGGCAGCGCGCCGGCCTGACCCAGCTGTTCACCGATGTCCGGAAGGGGCTGCCGCCCGCCGGGGGCGGTCAGCCGTCTCCCGCCTGACCGACACCCAGGAGCGTTCCCATGGCCATGGCGATCGTCTTCGCCGAGTACGGCGACCCGCAGGTCCTGCAGCCGATCGACATCGACCCACCCACCGCCGCAGCCGGCCAGGTCCGCATCCGGGTCAGGGCCGCCGGCGTCAACCCGGTCGACGTCAAACTTCGCCGCGGCGACTTCGCCGCCGTCATGCCCGCCGACTTCCCGTCCCGCATCGGCAACGAGTACGCCGGCATCATCGACCAGATCGGTGACGACGTGACCGGCTTCGCGACCGGCGACCAGGTCCTCGGGTCGGCCACCGGTCAGTGCTACGCCGAGTACGTCGTCGCCGACGCCGCGGACGTGGTCCACAAGCCCGCCATGATGCCGTGGACCGTGGCCGCCGGTCTTCCCGCGGTCGGCCAGACCGCACACACGGCGCTGCGCCAGCTCGCCGTCGGTGCCGGCGACACCGTGCTGATCCACGCCGCGGCCGGCGGAGTCGGCACTGTCGCCGTGCAACTGGCCCGCCTCTGGGGCGCCTCGGTCATCGGTACCACCAGCGAGCGCAACCACGACTATCTGCGCTCGCTCGGCGCGACCCCGGTCGTCTACGGTGACGGCCTCGTCGAACGGATCCGCGCAACCGTGCCGGGCACCGTCGACGCCGCGCTCGACGGCGCCGGCGGCGAAGCGATCACCGCGTCGCTCGCCCTCGTGCCGGATCGCCACCGCATCGGCACCCTCGTCGACGCGGAAGCGGCGAAGCGGTACGGAATCCAGCGCGTCGGCGGCCGTTCAACCACGGCTCTGCGCGAGCTGGTCGCGCAGTACGAACACGGCCGGTTGCAGCTCCCGATCCACGCGACGTTCCCCCTCATCGAAGCCCATCTCGCACATCGCGAGGTGCAGACCGGACACGTCCGCGGCAAAGTCGTCCTGACTATGCCCTGACACGCCCGCGCGCGAGCGCTCACTCCATGGCGGGAGGCCGTGCGTGCTGACGGCCGGCCGACGGACCCTGGCCCGGGTGGTGGACGAGCGACGCGAGGACGATCTCCCGAGCCGCGCGGACCGTGGCCGCGAAGGTGGCCGGGTCCCGCCCGATGCGTTCGGCGCCCGCGCGCATGACACCGGACAGCAGCTCCACCGCGAGGTGCACGTCGCCGACGTCTCGGAACTCTCCGCGCGCGATGCCGGCCCGCACGACGTTCTCCACCTCGACCACGATCGCGTGGAAAGGGCTGTCCGGCCCCTTCGGCACCTCGGCGAACGGCAGACCGGAGCCCGGCCGGAGCATCAGCTGCGTGACCGGGTCCGTGAACGCCTCCAGGACCGCCACGATGATCTCCCGCATCCGCTCCGCGGCCGGGTCCGCGGACCGCGCGGCGATCGCGGCCACCCGCTCGACCGCGGGCCGGCCCTCTCGCTGGGTCAGCGCCAGGACCAGCGCGCTCTTGTCGCGGGCGTAGTTGTACAGCGTGTTGCGCGCGAGCCCGGCCCGGGCCGCGATGTGGCCCATGTTGATCGAGTCGTAGTCGCGCTCGAGCAGCAGTTGCCGCATCGCCTCGGCGAGGTCGGCCCACACCAGCTCGTTGTGCTCCTCGATGCTGGCTCCCCGGATCCGCGGCATCGGATCATCCTCTCCCACCGTGACTTCCCTCCAGCCCCGGGCCACCATCCCGCCCGCTTCACCTCCCGCTCAGCGCGGGCCGGACGCGTCACGCAGTGGCGCCTTTCGGGTAGTGGCGGCGCAGGTTGGCGGCGATGACCCGGTCGAGCATGCGATCGGACAGCATCCAGGCCAGGCGGATGATCAGGGCGGCATCCCGCCCGATGGTGTAGCGGGTCCGCGGTCTGCGGGCCGTCACGGCCTTCGCGATGACCCGGGCGGCGGCGTCGGCGGTCACGCCCGATGCGGTACCCGAAGCCATCAGCGTGTTGATCGCCTGGACCAGGCTGCCGTAGCGCTCGTCCTGCTCCGCCGTCATCTGGGCAGCCAACTGGTTCGCCGTCACGATCCCGCGCGCGGCCATCTCCGTGCGGACGCCGCCGGGCTCGACCACGACCACCTGTACGCCCAGCGGCGCGACCTCCCGGCGGAGCGAGTCGCTGACCGCCTCCAGGGCGAACTTTGCACCGGCGTACGCGCCGTAGGTGGGCATGGCTGCCTTGCCGCCGACCGAGCTGATGTTGATCACGCGCCCCTTGCTGCGCAGCAGCGCGGGCAGGAGCGCCTGAGTGACGGCGATGTGGCCGAACAGGTTGACTTCGAACACCCACCGCCACTGCGCCATCGGCAGGGCTTCGACCGGGCCGTTCACCTGGATGCCGGCGTTGTTGACGAGCGCGTGCAGCACGCGGGGGTCGCCGGCGACCCGCGCGGCGAGTGCCTCCACCTGCTCGGACCTGGTGATGTCGAGGATGACCGGCTCGATGCCGGCCGACCGGATGGCGTCGGCGTCACGGTCGCGTCGCACGCCGGCCAGGACGTGGAAACCCTGGCGGGCCAGTTCGCGGGCGGCTGCCGCGCCCATACCCGTGGAGGCTCCGCTTACGACGATCAACTTCTGGTCTCGCTTCGCCACGACGCCACACTCCTTTTCACGACACTACGTCGCCAAGATTACGACACTTTGTCGTTAAAGCCAGCCCGCGGGGCTACGTGTGACGCCGTTCACCACACACTTCACCGCGACGTCCGGCCAGCTCGGCTACCGGAGGCGCTCCTGCGCCTTCCATCGGGCGCCGCCGACCACGTACGACACCCGCAACGCGAAAGGGCCGCCGACCGTGTTCGAGCGCCCGCGTCTGTTGACGACTGAGCGCCTGACGCTCCTTGTACATCTCAAGTGGGACCCTGGCCGGGATCGCCGTGCGGCACGCCTTCAGTTCCACAGCGCATCAGAACACCAACGCTCCACATCGGACGCGCTGCAGTTTGAACGTCGCACCTGTGGCCGGGCCAGCCCCGACAAGACACGGTCTACGCTGCGGGCATGCCGACGTCGACTGGCGCCGTGTGGGACCTGCTCGACCGGGTTCCGGCGGCGAACCATGCCGGCAAGGTCGGGATGGACGAGCTGGTCTCTGAGCTCGCTCGCCTGCCGGTTCCGCGTATCGTCGAGTTTCACCGCGGGGTCGTGGCGCTGGCCAACCGCGCTCTCACGTGGCGGCTGTGGGAAGCGGCGACCATCATCTTCCGCCAGGAGATCGGGCAGGACTCGTTCACGGATTTCCGGTTGTGGCTGGTCGCCCAGGGCCGGGAGGTGTTTGAGGCCGCCGTCGCCGACCCGGACTCGTTGGCCGGGCATCGGCCGATCCGTGCGCTGGCCGCCAAGCCGGCCAGCACATGGACCGACGAGGATTTTCCGACGATGTGGGAGCTGGTGGGCGTCGGAGCGTTGGCGTTCGACCTGGTCCTCAGGAAGCTCAATCCGCGGATGGCGAAGCAGGTCGAGTTTCCGGAAGCGCTCGAGCGCGGGCCGCGGGAGTCGCCCGACGGCCCCGACCTTCCACGGTTCGGGGAGGAGCCGGAGACCAGTCGGCGCTGTCCCCGGCTGGTGCAGCTGTTCGCATAGGGTCTCGCTGCAGGGTCCTACGTCGAGCTGTCAGCCCGTCCCTGTCAGGCAGCGACTGTCGCAATCCACGGCATCGGCATACCTTGACCACGAAATGGGTGGAATGCGGCGAACTACCGGCAGGAGGCTGGCTCAACGGTCCCCTCGATCGCGCCCTGCGGTGGCACCGGTGGACGTTGCGGACGGTCGCGTCCGCGAAGGGTATTCGCGATGATGATTCGGTGGCGCGGCGAACTCGGCTGGTGTGGATGGCATTCGCTGGTGCCGCCGCGACAGCTCTTGGCGGATGGGTCGGTGCGGGCGATAGCAGTGTCGTAGCGGAGTGGACGTGGGGAGCCCCATGGCGGGTGGTGCAGGCACTGGCTCATGATTTACCCGAGAAGCCGTGGGATTGGGTTGAACGACTGGGCTGGCTGGTCGCGGTCCTGATGCCGGTCCCGACCGTCTGGCTTGGGATCAAAGCGATTACCGTCTCGAACCCGTCCGCTGGTGCGACGTTGCGTACGAGTCAAACGCTGGTCGTCGACGGCGGCCTGGCGTCGGTCCAAGTCCCGCTGGTGCAGCCGGGAGGTGCGCTCGCCGGCACGAACGCCCTAGTTGTCGGCCGGAGTCACCTGCTGGCGGAGCTGCGAATGCTGGTGCGGCCCAGGTGGTGGCGCTACCGAACCGGGCCGCGGGTGGTGGTGCTCCACGGCGGCGGCGGGAATGGCAAAAGTACCGTGGCGTGGCAGCTGGCGTCGACGCTGCCCGATGACATGGCAGTGTGGTGGGTATCGGCAAGCAGTACCGAGCAGCTACGGAGCCAACTGCGGGAGGTAGCTGCTGCGGCAGGCGCCACCGACGCCCAGCTACAGCTGGCGTGGTCTGGTCAACGTGATCCCGCCGAGTTGCTGTGGGCGTTGCTGGCCGGCTTCCGGCGGCGGTGGCTGCTCGTGCTCGACGATGCCAATGACCTGCAGGTCCTTGCCGGGCGACCGGGCGGTGTCGCCGACGGTCGTGGATGGCTACGCCCGCCCACCAGACGCGGTCTGGTCGTGGTGACGTCCCGGGACGGGGATCCCCAGCAATGGGGCCCCTGGTGCCGGCTTGTTGCTGTCGATCGACTTTCCATGGACGATGCCGCTGACTTGCTGCACACCCTGGCTCCACTCGCCGGCACGATCCGGCAGGCGCGTCCGCTGGCAGCCCGGCTGGACGGACTGCCGCTCGCGCTTCGACTTGCTGGCACCTATCTGCGCCAGTCCACCCAGAGCCGGCTGCCCCACACCGCGACGACCTTCACCGAATATCTCAGCGCCTATCAGCGTGCGATCGAGAATCCCGATCCTGCATCAGCCGGGGAGTCAACGATCGCGGAGATCCGCCGGTCGAACGAACTCTCCCTACAGTTGCTCGATCTGCGAGGTCTCCAGGCTGCCCGGGTCGTGCTGCAAGTTTTGGCGCAATTCGCCCACGTTCCTATCGGCAAGGAAAGCCTGGACCCTGCGATCTTCGCTCAGCATCCGTACCTGAGTAGCCTGACCGGCGTTGGGTTGCAGCAGTTGCTCGACGCACTCCAACAGCTCGATCTCATCACCCAGACGTATCATGCCGTCCAGCTCCATCAACACATCCAGGACGTCAACCGCTGTTCCGACCTTGCCGACCCGTCCTGGCTGGTGGCCGCCAGCTTGATCGGTACGGCAATCCCTGCCGACTTCGAGTTGTACGACGTCGCCCGCTGGCCAACGGTGGACTGGGCGGTGCCGCACATCCTTGACCTCTTCAAGCGCGCCGCCAACACGCCTGCAGCAGCGCCGGCAAGATCGCTGGCGGTGGCGGCCCGCAAGGCCGTCACCTGTCTGTACTACCGCAACATCACCCCGGCCGTCGACGCCGAACGCGTGCTCCGGGACGTCCTCACCGTCCAGCGTCCGACGCTGGGCGACGACGACAGGGAAACCCAGCGAACCCGCGGCAGCCTTGCGGTACTGCTCCATGATCGTGGCAACGTCGAGGCGGCCCAGCAGGAATACCGCACTGTCCTGTACGTCCAGCGCAAGCTGTTCGGCGACGACGATCGGGAGACCCTACGCACCCGCAGCAACCTGGCTCTACTAGAGCACGAATTCGGCGACCTGGACACGGCCCAGGACGAGTACCAGGCAGTCCTGGACACACGTCGCCGGCTGTTCGGCGACGACGATCGGGAGACTCTCAGCACTCGTCACAACATGGCCTACCTGGCACGCCAGCGCGGCGATCTGGAGTCAGCTGAGCGGGGGTACCGAGCCGTTCTCGATGCCAGGCGCCAGCTGTTCGGCGACGACGACCGGGAGACGCTACGCACCCGGCACAGCCATGCCACACTCTTGCACGAACGGAAAGAACTCTTCTCAGCAGAACAGGAATATCGCGCGATCCTGGACGCCCAGCGCCGGCTGTTCGGCGACGACGACCGGGAGACGCTGCGTACGCGAAGGAACTTGGCCCTGTTGCTCCACGAGCGCGGCGAATTGGTTGCGGCGGAGCGGGAGTATCGAGCGATCCTGGACATGCGGGGACGCCTCTTTGGCGACAGCGATCGCGAGGTCGTCTGGATCCAGCATCAGCTTGCGGTCCTCCTCAGCCAGCGATGACGCGTCGCCGACGCCGGACTTTCGAACGCAGCGGCCGACTCGCGGGCAAAATTGTGCTCGTACGTCGGAGACTCACGCACGTGGCCTCGGGGGCAGGTCAGACGCGGGCCACCCATCCTTCGTGCAGTTCGTAGACGCGGACGTTGCGTTCGAGGGCTGTTCCGTCGCAGTCGAGGCCCAGCACCCGCGGCCGGTTGGTGAACTCGGGGCGCGCGGTGTAGAGGACGTGGTAGTGGCCGTGCACGATCAGGGCCGGCTGGAGGGCGTCGACGATCCGGCGCAGTACCTGGCGGTGCTCGTTTGCGAGCTGGAGCTCCAGCGGAGGGAACGGCGGCGGGCCGTCCCGGTCGTCAACCCCGGGGATCATGACCCCGGCGGGGCAGTCGTGGGCGACGAGCACATCGACCGGCCCGCCGGCGACACACCGTGCCGCGTCCTCTTCGGTGATCGTTTCCTGCCGCCACCACGACACGCCCGGTTCCCGCCATGGCCGGTCGACGGAGTGTGCGCCGCCGCAGCCGAGGAACGAAGTTCCGGCCCATTCCCAGCGGTGGCCGCGAGGGATGTGCCAGATCCGGTCGGTGACCTCGCGGAGGCCGTTGCCGCGGATCGGGTAGCGGCTGAGCAGGTCGAAGTCCTCGTGGTTGCCGTCGACGAACCACAGGTGCAGCCCGGCGCGGGCCAACGCCTTCGTGACGTTGCGCAGGAACGTGGCGGGGAAGTCGTAGCCGAAGTCGCCGACGTGCACGATGATGTCGGCGCCCTGCTGTTTGGCGTAGTCGATCGCGGTGACAGCCCAGCGAGTGTTGGCGTGCCAGTCTCCCGCGAACGCTACGCGTTGAGGATCGGCGTGAGCTGCAGACTGCATCAGGTGCTCATTATCCGTCGGGCGACTGCCGATCATGCGTCACGGAACGGGAGCGAGATGGTCGCCGTGCAGCCCGCGCCCGGTCCGGAGCGTAGCGTCAGCGTGCCGCCCGCGTCGGTGACGGCCTGCGTGATCAGGACGAGGCCGAGGTGCCCGGCCGGGTGTGGGACGCCGTCGCCGGGGAGGTGGCGCGGGTCGAAGCCGGCGCCGTCGTCGTCCACGGTGAGGTGCAGCGTGGCGTCGATGTCCAGGGCGACCGTGATGCGGCCCGGCCGGGCGTGCCGCACGGCGTTGCGGACCAGTTCCCGGGCGCAGCGGGCGGCCAGCAGCGCCTGGTCGTCGCCGGGGTCGGCGGCCGCGCCGCGCCGGGTCACGCGTACGTCGAGCGCGATCGGGTCCGGCACGGCAGCGCGAAGCATCGCGGGGAGCCGGCCGGCGAGCTCGGGGCCGGCGATCGCGTCGGGGACGACGTCGTCGGTGAGGGTGCGCAGCTGGCGGAGCCCGTCGCGGACGAGGCCGTGCGCGAGGGTGTTCGTGTCGAGCGAGAGCGCGACGCTGGCGGCGGCGAGCATCTGGATCGGGCCGTCGTGCAGGCGCTGGGCCAGCTCGCGCCGCTCGCGGTCGGAGGCGGTGACCGCCAGCTCGGCCAGCGCCGCCCGGTGCACGGCGGAGCGGCGCGTCCGGCGGGTGGCGGCGACGGTGATCGGCAGCGTCGCGACGGCGACCGCCAGCGACCCGGCCAGCAGCAGCGGCAGCTGCGCGGCCACGGGCCGCAGGACGGTGCGGTCTCCGCCGACGGGCACGTAGAGCTCCAGGCTCATGGTGTTGCGCGCCGCGTCGCGGAAGTCGAGGAACACCTCCATCAGCCGGCCGCGGCGGTCCGCCTCGTAGCGGTGGGCCTCGTCGTCGGGCACGGCGTAGCTGCGTGGTGCGGCCGGTTCCAGCGTGCGGATCGGACGGTCGCCGGTGTCGCGTGCGGTGCCCTCCAGGCGGGCCTCGTCCGACACGAGGATGCGGGCCCGGCCGCCCTCGACCAGCCAGAGCTTGACCCGGGCGAGGGCGCCCGAGCGCAGGAACGGCTGCAGGCCGGCCAGCACGTCGCCGCGGTCGTAGCCGCCGGGCGTGCCGAAGTCGTTGGCCGCGAGGCCGGCGAGCGCCGCGTCGGCGATCGCGGCGGAGACCTGGGTCGCGGCGGAGGCCGACTGGTGCTGGGCGCTGCGCCAGGCGGTGGCGGCGGCGCCGGCCGTGGCGATCAGTGCGACGGCGACGGTGACCAGGACGTGATGCAGCAGCACGAGGCGTAGTCGCGGCATCGGTCTCACCGGAACCGGTCCGGTCGCGCGAGCAGGCCGAGCCGGCCGGCGACGGCCACGGCGTCGAGCTGGGAGCGCGCCCCGAGCTTGGCCAGGAGTGCCTTGACGTAGTCACGCACGGTGTGCAGGGACAGGCCCAGCTCGGCGGCGATCCGCCCGGCGGGGGCACCGGTGGCGAGCAGCGCCAGGACCTGCCGTTCGCGGGGGCTCAGGTGCGGTACCGCGGATGGCGCGGCGTCCGGTTCGGCGCGGCGGATGGCGTCGAGCACGCTGCCCAGCGCGTCGTCCTTGGCCAGGGCCGCGTCGGCGCCGGCGGCGCGGGCCCGCTCGGTGAGGCCGGGCCCGGGATGGCCGGTGAGCACGATCAGCAGCGCGGCCGGGTGCCGGGCGCGCAGCTCGCGCACGACGTCGAGGCCGTCGCCGTCGGGCAGCTGCAGGTCCACGATCGCGATGTCGAACGCCGCGGTCGCGAGCGCGGCGCCGGCCGAGTTGGCCACCGCGACGCAGCGCAGGCCGGGCTGCGCGTCCAGGGCGAACGCGAGCACGTCGGTGAAGACGCGATGGTCGTCGACCAGCAGTACCGACCGGGACGCCAGGGACGTCGTCGGGGTCATCGCGGTGGGTCCCCTTTCGACGGTCCCCCGAAATTGGGGGATTGGCGGATCGCGGCGCAGCCCAAAAGCTAGGTTAGGCGACCCTAACACGGGCCGTCCGACCTCTGACTGAAGGACATCTCCCTGTGTCGAACCCCGCAATGACCGCTCGTCGCCGGCTGCTCGCCCTGCTCGCGGCGCCGGCCGTCGCCGTAGTCCTGGCCGCCTGCGGCGGCGGAACCGATGCGACGCCGCAGGCGGCCGCGTCGGGTGGCAGCACTCCCGCGCTCGATCCCAACGTGACCCTCGTGCTGTACAACGCGCAGCACGACACCCTCACCAAGGAGTGGGTCGCCGCGTTCACCGCCAAGACCGGCGTCAAGGTCGAGATCCGCCAGGGCAGCGACCTGACGATGGCCAACCAGCTCGCCGCCGAGGGCTCCGCGTCCCCGGCCGACGTGTTCCTCACCGAGAACTCCCCGGCCATGTCGCTGGTCGAGAACGCCGGCCTGTTCGCGCCGATCGCCCCGGCCACCCTGGCCCAGGTCCCCGCCGAGTACGTGCCGTCGACGAAGAACTGGATCGGCATCGCCGCCCGTGCGACCGTCCTGGCGTACAACCCCGCACTGCTCCCCGAGGCCGACCTGCCGAAGTCGATCATGGACCTGCAGGACCCGAAGTGGAAGAACCGCTACGGCGCCGCCCCCAAGGGCGCCGACTTCCAGGCGATCGTCAGTGCCATGCTTGAGCTCAAGGGCGAGGCGGCCACCGCCGCCTGGCTCGCCGCGCTCAAGAGCAACGGGCAGGCGTTCAGCGGCAACAGCGCCGCGATGAAGGCCGTCAACGCGGGCACGGTCGCCAGCGCGGTCATCTACCACTACTACTGGTACGGTGACCAGGCCAAGACCAAGGAGAACAGCGCCAACGTCAAGCTGCACTTCTTCGGCAACCAGGACCCGGGCGCGTTCGTCAGCGTCTCCGGCGGCGGCGTGCTCAAGTCGAGCAAGCACCCCAACGAGGCCCAGGCGCTCGTCAACTTCATCACCGGCCAGGAAGGCCAGACCATCCTCGCCAACGGCACCGCCTACGAGTACACGGTCGGCCAGGGCATCGCCGCGAACAAGGCCCTCAAGCCGCTGTCGGAGCTCGGCGCGCCCGCCGTCGACGAGTCCAAGCTCAACAGCCAGAAGGTCACCCAGCTGATGACGTCGGCCGGGCTGCTCTGAACCGCATGCTGCAGGCAACACGGCCAGCAGGCACGGCGGCCCGGCGACGACGGTCGCTGCCACCGCCGCGCCTGCTGGCGCTGTGCGTTCCCGTCACCGTGTTCGCCGCGATACCGCTGGTGTTCATCGCCTACTACTCGTACGAGGTGGGCTGGGCCGTCGCCCGCCCGCTCATCTTCCGGCCCCTTATCGCCGAGCTGCTGGGCAACACGCTCGCGCTGTGCGGTACCGCCACCGGCTGTTGCCTCGTCCTCGGCACCGCCCTGGCCTGGATCGTGGAACGCACGTCGCTGCCGTGGCGCGGGGCGTGGCTCGCGCTGCTGACCGCGCCGCTGGCCATCCCGGCGTTCATCAACAGCTACGCCTGGATCACGGTGCGGCCGGCGCTGGACGGGCTGGCCGCCTCGGCCATCGTCACGACGCTGTCGTACTACCCGTTCGTCCTGCTGCCGGTCGCCGCGTCGCTGCGCGGGCTGGACCCGGCGCTGGAGGAGTCGGCCCGGGCCCTGGGCTGCGGGCCGCTGCGCGTGTTCGTCCGCGTCGTGCTGCCGCAGCTGCGCACGGCGATGGCCGGCGGGGCGCTGCTCGTCGCGCTGCACCTGCTCGCCGAGTTCGGCGCCATCGAGCAGCTGCGCTTCCCGACGTTCACCACCGCGATCATCGCCCAGTACGAGTCGACGTTCGCGTCCACGGCGGCCAACATGCTCGCCGCCGTGCTGGTGCTGTGCTGCCTGGCGTTCGTCACCGTCGAGGTGCTCGTCCGCGGCCGGGCGCGGACCTCCCGCCTCGGCGCCGGCGCCGCCCGCCCCGCCACCGCCGTCCGGCTGGGCTGGTGGACCGCGCCCGTCGTCGCGCTGCTGCTCGCCCTGCTCGGGCTCGCGATCGGCATCCCGGCGTACAGCGTGATCCACTGGCTCACCTACACCACCGCGGCGGCCTGGGACCCGGCGACCCTGCTGCCGGTGCTGGCGACCACGGCGAAGCTCGGCGCGCTCGCCGCCGCGGCCGCGGTCGTGTGCGCCTTCCCGCTCGCCTGGCTGGCCGTGCGTCATCGCGGCTGGCTGAGCACCGTCATGGAGCGCAGCACCTACCTCGCCAGCTCCGTGCCCGGCGTCGTCGTCGGGCTGTCGCTGGTCACCGCGTCGATCCGGTACGCCCGCCCCCTCTACCAGACCACCGCGCTGGCCGTGGCCGCCTACGTGATGCTGTTCCTGCCCCGCGCCATGGTGAACCTGCGCGCGGCCGTCGCCCAGGCGCCGCCCGCGCTCGACGAGGCGTCCCGGGCGCTCGGCCGGTCGGCGCTCGGCACGTTCCGCCGGGTCACCCTCCCGCTCGCCGCACCCGGCACGCTCGCGGCGGCCGCGCTCGTGTTCCTCGCGGTCACCACCGAGCTGACCGCGACCCTGCTGCTCGCGCCGACCGGCACCCACACCCTGGCGACCGAGTTCTGGGCCGCCACCGCCGAGATCGACTATCCGCGGGCCGCGCCCTACGCCGTGTGCATGATCGCGCTGTCGCTGCCGGCGGCGTACCTCCTGTTGCGCCAGTCCACCCGAGGAGCTCGACCATGACCGCCCTGTCGGTGCGGAACCTGACCAAGCACTACGGCCGGTCCCGGATCCTCGACCGGGTCGGCCTCGACGTCGCCGAGGGCACGACCACGACGATCCTGGGCCCGTCCGGCTGCGGCAAGACGACCTTCCTGCGGCTGGTCGCCGGCTTCGACCGCGCGGACGACGGGACCATCTCCCTCGACGGACAGGTGGTTTCCGCGGTACCGCCGGAGCGCCGCAACATCGGCTACGTCGCCCAGGAGGGGGCGCTGTTCCCGCACCTCACCGTCGAGGGCAACGTCGCCTTCGGCCTGGCCCGCTCCGACGGCTCCCGGGCGCAGCGCCGCCGCCGCGTCGCCGAGGTCCTCGACCTCGTCCGCCTCGACCCGGCTTTGGCCCGCCGCCATCCGCACCAGCTGTCCGGCGGCCAGCAGCAGCGGGTCGCGCTCGCCCGCGCCCTGGCCCGCCGCCCCGCGCTCGTGCTGCTCGACGAGCCGTTCTCGTCGCTGGACACCGGCCTGCGCGCGGCCACCCGCGCCGCCATCACCGACGCGCTGCGCGCCTCCGGGGTGACCACGCTCCTCGTCACCCACGACCAGACCGAGGCGCTGTCACTGTCCGACCAGGTAGCGGTCCTCAACCACGGCGCGTTCACCCAGGTCGGACCGGCCCGCGAGGTGTACGCCGCGCCGGCCGACCTCGACACCGCCCGGCTGCTCGGACCCGGCACGGCCCTGCCCGCAACGGTCACCGCCGGCACGGCGTCCTCCCCGCTCGGCACGCTGGCCGTGGCGCACCCCTGCCCGGACGGCGCCGCCACCGTCTTCGTCCGGCCGGAGCAGCTGCGCGTGACCCCCACGCCCACGGGCACGGCCACGGTCCGCGCGAACGGCTTCCTCGGCGCCGACACCATCCTCACCCTGGAGCTGCCGGACGGGACCCGCCTGGACGCGCGTGCCGACGCGGCCGTCGCCTGCGCCGCCGGCGACCGGGTCACCGTGGACGTCGCCGGCCCGGTGCTTGTGTACCCCGCCCGCTCCGCGCTCCCGGCGAGTCCTCAGGCCCGGCTCGTAACCGCCGTCCCCGGCCATCACTGACAACCCGATCATGCTGTGCGGTCGCCGTCGACCGGTACTTTGATGTGCATGACTGTTCCGGCCCCTGGAGGGCTGGTCAGCCGTATCGTGGCGTTCATCGCCTCGACCCGGTCGGTCAGGTCGGTGAGTTCCGCACCGTTGGGATCGGCGCCGCCGACGCCGTTGTCGCGGATCGTCACCTCGAGGATGCCGTCGGACGTTGTGATGGTGATGTCGACGATGCTGGCGCGTGCGTGGATGGCCGCGTTGCGCAGCGCCTCGTAGACGATGTGGTAGACGCCGATCTCGACCGGCTGCGGGAGCCGCTCGCCCACGCGCAGGTCGACCTCCACCGGCATGGGGGAGCGGCGGGCGAGCGACTGGATCGCCGGGCGCAGGCCGCGGTCGGCGAGGATTGCCGGGTAGACGTCCCGGTAGGTGTCGCGGAGGCTTTCGGCTGCCGCGACGAGGCCGCCGGCGACCTTGTCGAGGTCGTCGGAGAGCTGCGCGCGTTCGGGCGGGACCGAGGTTCGCGCCAGGCTGAGCGACAGGCCGAGCCTGGCGAGGTGTTGTTGCACGCCGTCTTCGAGGTCGCGTTCGATGCGGCGGCGGGTGTCGTCGATGGCGGCGAACGTGCGTGCTTTCGCCGCGGAGCGTTCGAGGGCACGGGCGAGCTGGATGCGGGACCGGATCCCGAGCTTGATCATCACGCGGTGCAGGTGGGTGCGGACGCTGGACGGGGACAGCGCCAGTCGTTGTGCGATGGCGCGGTTGGTCAGCCCTTCGCCGACGAGGTCCGCGACCGTGCGTTCGGTGCGGCTGAGGCTCGGCAGCCCGGCCGGTGACGTCGACTCGTCGACGGTTGTGTCCGGTGGTGTTCGCCGGAACCAGACCAGCACGCCGAGGACCCGGCCGCCGTCGGTGACCGGTTCGTACCGGATGGTCAGCCAGGAGCCGTCGGTGAGCGAGAGCTGCCGGGGAGCTGGACCGGCACCGGCCAGCGCCGGTGCGAAGAGGTTCCACAAGCGTTCCTGGTCCGTGCCGTGCAGCAACCTCGCCGCCGCCGGGTTGGCCAGCGTGGTCGTCGGGCCGAGGAGGACCAGCGGGCCCCTGGTACCGCGGTTGGCGACGGCGAACTGTTCCCGCAGTGCCCGTTCGGTGGCCGCGGTGTCGGCCCGCAACCGCTGTTCGATGTCTTCGGCGGCGCGCCTGACGAGGCTCTGCATGAGCGGGGTGGCGTGGTCGCTGTGGCCGGTCAGATTGATCACCCCGACGGGTTGCCCGTCGGGTCCACTGATGGGACTGGCCGCACAGGCCATGCCGATGAGGGTCTCGGCGAAGTGCTCCGTGCCGGTCACCATCGATGTCTGGGCATCGACGATCGCGGTTCCGATGCCGTTGGTGCCGATCACGTCCTCGCCGTACAGGAAGCCGGGAGCGAGGTTGATCCGGTCGAACAGTTGCGCGAGGGCCGGATCGTCGACCCGGCGGTCGATGATGTGGCCGCGTTCGTCCGCGACCACCACGCCCATGCCGCTGCCTTCGAGGTCCCGGGCCAGCCGAGCCACGACAGGCTCCGCAGCCCACGTCAACCGCGCCGACTCGTCGAAGTCCGGCTGGTACGGGAAGCTGATGGCATCGGGTTGCAGCCCTCCACGCAGACTCCGCGCCCACGAGGAAGCGATCACGGCACGTGTCACCTGAGGCCGGTCCTGACGGCTCATCAGGCGCTGCAGGTCCGTGCGGTGCGCATCCGTGTGGTGTGCATCGGCCGACGCGTGGGAGACCATCAGTAACTCCTGCCGGGTTGAGGCGAGGCTCGGAGCGTGCCGCATCGTCGTCCTCGACAAGGCGATGCGGCACGCGCGCCACCGGGGAGGGCACGATCCGCGGAACAGGTGGCTGATAGCGGCCCGGCCGCCAGCAAGGCATCCTGCATACAAGCCCGGCGGGTGCCTTGCTGTGCCGGGGCCGCCGGCAGGACATCGCCTCCAGGACCACCCTCGTCCGTGGGAGGTGGTCTGCCTGGGCTCATGGATAACGATGGGCCACTCATCGAATCTGTCTACTGCCGTGTGCGGGCAGGCCGCCGGATGCACCGCGACGTCCGTCACCAGCTTCGTACGGTACGCGCTCGGCCGAGCGAGCGTCACTTTCCTCGGACGACGGCTGCTGCGTGGTGGCCATGCGACTCACCTGCCGCGTCTCGTGGCAACCTGGACGGCGGCTGGGTGGACGCACAGCGTGGAACTCCCGGCCGCAGGCGTCTGAAACGCAGCGACATCCGCCTGGCCCGAGGCGCATCCTGAACCCTATGGACACACCGACCGGCGAGTTTGTTCGCGTACTCGCCTACGACATCTGGTCCGGGCACCCGAAGCCGATCGAAGCGCTACAGACTTGACTGCGTGAGCATGGCATCGACGGGATGCCCTTCGACCTCGACGACATCCTGGTCATCGCCCCCTGCGGGCGTGACGCGAATGGAAACTGGGACCGCAGCGTCATCGTCCACGTCCGCGCCACCCAGCTTCACCGACTCGGCCTCCATCCCGACAAGCCCACCACGTCCATCGAACCGCTGTCACGGCCTGGTTTGACGTTTCCGCCGGCGGAATCTGCTCGTCAGCCTGTGAGACCCGTTGCTACAGTCCCAGCCGTGGATAGCGTGCCTCACGTCGACCGGGCCGACGTCCGGGAGACCGACGACAGCTCCACGCTGATCCTGTCCGCGAACGGGTTGCACGTCGTGATGATCCGTCTGCGCTATGGCGGGACCGGGGGCGAGGTGGACGAGGTGATCAACAGCGCTGGTGAGGTGGCGACCGGGGCGGTGTGCGCCTGGACGCTCATCGGGCCGATGCTGTCGTTGGAGCTGGACCGTCGGGCAGCAGCCAAGCTGGGGTTTCCGCGTGACTACCGGGTACGCCTCGACCTGCCGGCCGAGAAGCTTTCGTTGGTCCGGGCCAGCCTGCTGGACATCCTGTATACGGCCTGCTTCGTCGTGGACACGCCCGAGGGCCGCGTCAGGAGCTGAGGTGGATTACTTCGCTGCGATCCGGTCGAGGAGGAACCGCGCTGAGATGTCGATGACGGCGTCGAAGTGCGCGCCGTTGGCGGGGTAGTGGAATCCGTGCTCGGCGTGTTCGTACTCGCGTAGCGTGCACTCGTTGCCGGAGCGCACCATCGCGTCCCGGAACCGCCGTACACTGTCGATCGGCTCGATCTCGTCGCGGGTGCCGTGGTGAATCAGCATCGGCGGATTTCCTGGCTGCACGTACCGGATCAGCGAGTAGTCGATCAATCGGCCTGCGGCGATGCCGACCTGGTGTTCGAGGTGGCGCTGCACTTCTGAGTCGAGCGAGTGCAGATCCACTCCTGCGGGATTGAGTGCCACGACGGCGGCGACGCCGGACTCCGGCGCGGGGGCGATCATCGCGGCAACCAGGGCGAGATGAGCCCCGGCCGAACTGCCACCCGAGGCCAGCTGCGCTGCCCCCAGGCCGCGCAGCGCGGCCAGCCGCCCGAACTGTTCGATCGCGCGCCGAACATCAGCGATGCAGTCGTCGATGCTGGCAGCGCCATGACCGAGCAGCCGGTACCCGGCTGACACCGCGAAGATTCCGCGCGACGCAAGTCTCCGGCAGTGCGGGGCCAGCCCGTCGGCCGATCCCTCGCGCAACGCGCCGCCATGGAACACGACGATGCCGGCGCGGGGCCGCGTCCCATCGCCCGGCTCGAACAGCAGCAGGGGCAGTTCCCTGCCGTCGGCGGCTTGATAGAACGTCGAGGACTCGCGGCAGGCCATCATGATGGACGGCATTCGATCATCGACCAACATGCGTCTGCAACTCGTCACGGGCGAGCAGGCGGACCAGTTCGTCGAGCAGCCCGTCCAGGTCCTCTCGATCGGCCAGCCCGGTCGTCAGCCAGGCGCGCCGTGCAGAGGTCTGCCTCGCCGCTGCCCCAGATCGTGCGTTCCACCAACCAGGCGGCAGACTCGAGCTTCTCGTTGCTGTCACCGTTGCTCTCGTAGAGACTCTGCGGCGTGTCTGCGGAACTGGCGATAGACCGGGTGTGGGTCTTCCATGGCGATGGCGCCCAGTTTGCCTCTGGGGTGTTCTTCGACGAGGCGCAGGGCTTGGCCTGGGTTGAGCGTCATCATCTCACCGGAGTCCTGGCCGAGTATCCGGCCGGTGGCGGCTGCTATGACGTAGCTGTGCATGAGGGCCGGTTCCGCTCGACGAAGCCGCACCACGGATCGCCCGCCGACGTCGCCGCATTCGGCCCGGGCCTTCGTCACGTTCACGTGATCGACGGTCATCGCGCCTGACCTCTGTTGGCTGCCCGCCGGCCGGAGCGGGCCGGTTGCGCGCGAGAGTCAGAGCGTAGCGTCGCTGGACGGCTACGTTGCCGGTGAGCGCGATGAGGTGGGCGCTGTAGGTAGCGATCATCGGGACGCTAATCGCTTTGTCCGCAACGGACGATGATCTCGCGATGGCCTTCATGCTCGGCGACCAGACTCGGCCGGACGAATACCGGTGGTGTCCGTCCACGTCGCGGCCGATCATGACTCGGTGACCGAACACGGACCGTGGACGGGCGGCAATAAGGCCCACAACGATGCGTGCCATGCGCGGTGGCTCGACCGGCTCAACCGCAAGACCGGTCAGGACGACTACAAGGAAGCCTGGTACTACGAACAGTGCGGCGGCTGCCGCTACTGGATCGCGCTACAAGGCGCGATCGGCCGCGACTACGGAGCCTGCACCAACGTTCTCTCCGCCCTTGACGGGCAGGTCCGTTTCGAGCACGACGGCTGCGCCGAGTTCACCGAACGCGAGGACGGCACGTTCGGATGAGGCGTCGGCAAGGCCGACACCAAAGGCGGGGGCAGTTGGTCCCTGGTGGGATGGGAGCCCTGCGTGGCCTGCGAGCAGTGCGGCTCCTTGGTTGCTTCCCGGACCGACGACTGCAATGTGGCCCAGGAGACGCGCCTTCACCCGTCCATGGTCGTCTGGGAGACCTGCGACGATGAGGCCGATCGCACCCCCGACCCATTTGCGCTGATCACCGAACCTGAGCGGACCGGCCGGCATCGGGATCGGTCAGGTCTTGCGGACCGCGCTGGTGAAGCCGGCGATGAAGAGCGTCGCGAGGGTCCAGGCGAGGAGCTGGAAGACCCAGCCGGCGACGGTCAGGACCCGGCCGGTGGTGGTGTCGGTGGGCTGGCACTGGTCGCGGGCTCCGGTCTTGAGCAGCGGAGTGCCGAGGTCCAGCCCGACTCCGACATGTTCGATGGTGGTACACGGTGCGGCGGCGGCGGCGGCGGTGGCCTTGCGTGCGAGGCCACCCTGCTCGCCACCGGCGACGCTGAGCGTCACCGCTGCGACGAGCGTGACGAGGAGCAGTACCAGGGCGCGCCACGACTGGTACCCGTAGCCGAGGACGAGGCCGGTGAGTCGGCCCCAGAGGCGCGCGGAGCGGGACGGTTCGGCGCGCCGCAGCTGGTCGCGGCGCTGCGCGATCAGGATCGCCCGTGCGTCGTGGTCGTGCCCGGCGGCCCGGTACGCGGCGGCCAGCTGCTGATAGGGCTGCGCGGCGTAGCCTGGCGTGCGGTCGCGCAGCATCGCCAACCAGTCCTGCAGCGGCATCTCCCGCGGCAGCCCGCGGTAGGTCAACCCGTCCAGCGCCACCAGTTTCCCCACGTTGAGACCCGTGCGTTGCACTGTCCGGACGTCGAGCGAGATTTCACCCTCGATGTGTGTACCGCTGAGGTCGAGCACAGCCTGCCCTCCGCCGCCGGACGCGACGAGGCCGTACAGGTAGGCCCGTCCGCCGACGGTGAGCCGGTCGGCGACAAGGGCTGGTCCGGTCGAGTTGCGCAGCGTCGTCGAGTGGCAGCTCAGGTCGCTGCCGATGACGGCGTTGCGCAGGTGCAGCGTGCCACGAGCGCCGGTGGAGGATGCGGTCATGCCGCTCAGGTACGCGATTCCGCCGACGTGGAGGCCGGTGGCGTAAAGCGCAGTCCCACCGGTGTTCGTCAGCCGCGCACCGGTGCAGCTGAGTTCGCCACCGATGCGGGCGTCGCGGAGGCGGACGGCGCCATCTTCGCTGGCAGCCTCGACGGTGAACCCGCGCCGGAAGGAAAGGTCTCCGTCGATCTGTACCGCGTCGCCCAGGAGGGCCGGCCCGCTGCGGTTCTCCATCCGCGCACCGTTGCAGTACACGTTGCCGCCGATGTTCGCCGCGACGAGCCGGACAGCGCCCTCCCCGCTGTCCGCGGTGGCGGTGAACCCCTCGTCGAACCAGATGCTCTGACCGACCTGGAGCCGGTCAGCAACGAGCGCCGGCCCGGAGTCGTTCGTCAGCCGCGCTCCGCTGAACCGAAGTTCGCCGCCGATCCGAGCCCCGATGAGCCCGATCGCGCCGGTGGCGGTGAAGCCGTCCCCGAAGCTGGCCCGGCTCTCGATCCTCGCGTTCGAGGCGTCCGCGGCGAATCCCGCGGGGTTCTCGACTCGCGCTCCGTCACACACAAGCTCGCCGATCTGCGCGTCGCGGAGGGAGACCGTACCTCCGGTGACCGTGCTCCGGCGCACATCGAACACTCGCGTGTGCACCCGCTGCGCGTCCACCGACCGCTCGATGCGGCATCCGGTCGCGACGAACCCCGCGATCCTCGCGTCGCGGAGACTCACGCCGCCGAGCAGGTCGCAGTCGGTCAGCTCCAGCCAGATGTCGCTGACCACCTTCTGCAGGTCGATCCGGCCTTCGATGACACCGCGGCGCAGCCGGACACCGCGGGGGTCCGGATCGTCGACGAGCCTGCCGCGCACCAGGTCGCGGATCACCGACGCCCGGATGCCACGGTCCTCCTCATCGGCCAGGTCGAGGAACTCCCCGGCGGCGACCGCGGTGATCAACCGCTGCTCGACCGCAGTGTGGCCGGTGACCGCACCATCCGGACCCATCACCAGCCGATCATGCCACCGAGTTCGCGCCAGGTGAACACGCCAGGCTCGGTCCGGCGAACGCCGACGCGGTGACCAGCGAGGCTGCCGCCGGTACACACTCCGGCTCGAGGGTTTGATGTTAAAGATTGTTGACACCATGTCAGGACCGCTTTACCTTCGACATGTCAAGTTTTTTGTACATGGGGAGCGGGACATGTCCTCCGAAGAGAAGCGCACCTGGATCTCCGCACTGGTCGGCACCGTCGTCCCGGCCGCCTACCTGGCGATCGTCCTGTCCAAGGTGCCGGGCACGGACGTGGCGAGGATCGCCTACGTGGGGCCGATGCTCACCTCGATCGGCCTCGGGATCGTCGCGAGCATCGTCCTGGCCATCGTCGCCGCCATGGCCTCGCCCAAGGATCCGGACAGGACCGACGAGCGCGATCGGGAGATCAACCGGCGGGGTGAGTACGTCGGGTTCTACGTCATGAGCGTCGCCGCGATCGTGCCGCTGGCCCTGGCGATGGCGAAGGTCGAGCACTTCTGGATCGCCCACTCGCTGTACCTGGCGTTCGTCCTGGCCGCGCTGGCCTCGGCGGTGGTGAAGATCGTCGCGTACCGGCGGGGCTGATCGCGATGGGTAAGCCGACCAGGGTCACGAACTCGATTCGGGCGCTGCGCTTCGCCCACGGGGAGATGACCCAGGCGGAGCTGGCCGACCACCTCGGGGTGACCCGCCAGACCATTATCGCGATCGAACAGGGTCGCTACTCGCCGTCGCTGGAGGTGGCCTTCCAGATCGCGCGGGTATTCCGGGTGCGACTCGACGACGTCTTCGGGTACCCCGACATCCACGAGTAGACCCCACAACGTGACACGGCGCGCGAGGCAACCGCCGCGCGGCCCGGTTCCACGCACCCGAAATCAGGGAGGGATCATGCCAACCCACGCGCTGACGCGTACCGCCCGCATGACCGGGCTGTTCTACCTCGGCAATGCCATCACCGGCGTACTCGGGTTCCTCATTGTCCGCCCGCAGCTCTTCGCGGCCGACGACCCCAATGCGACGCTGGCCAACCTGGTTGCGCACGAGTCGCTCGCCCGCGCCGGCGTTGCCTTGGAGCTGGGTATGGTCGTCACCCAGACGCTCGCCGCCGTCTGGTTCCATCGCCTGTTCCGCACCGCGGACCCCGTGGCTGCGAGCGGCATCGCCGCCTTCGGACTGGTCAACGCGATCGTGGGCCTCGTGAGCGCGGCACTGTTGGCCACGGCGGTCGGGGTATCGGTCGACCCGGTCGGTGACGCGGCGGCCAACGTCCAGGTCCTGTATCTGGTCAGCGACAACCTGTGGGGCGTGGGAGCACTGTTCTTCGGCCTGTGGCTCGTCCCCATGGGCTGGTGCGTGCTGCGCTCGGGCTGGATGCCGCGCGTCCTGGGATGGGTGCTCGTCGCCGGCGGTGCCGGGTACGTGCTCAGCGCGTTCATCAGGTACCTCGCCCCCGACGCACAAGTCGTCGCCGAGGCGCTTGCGTATCCGGCGTCCGTGGGCGAGTTCTGGATGGTCGGCTACCTGCTCATCCGGGGCGTGCGCCGGCACGTGCGGGACGAAGCGTCAACCGTTCACCAGCCGACGCCGGTGGCGAGCTGAGGTGTTGCTGTGATGCACAACGGCGTGACCGACGAGGAGATCTTCGAGGCGATCCGACGCCGGGTCGAGCAGGGCCGCCCGACGGATCTGGACCACACGGTTCCACTGCGGGCGCCGGCGTCGGAGGAAGACGTCCGGCGGGCCGAGGCGGTGATCGGATATCCGTTGCCGCCCCTGGTCCGGCGGATCTACCTGGAGCTCGCCGACGGCGGGATCGGCCCATTCGGCGGGATCGAGGGCATCACCGAAGGCGACTCCCCGCTCGTGGAGCAGACGGACGGGCGGGAGGGTCCACATGACGATCCGGACGAACCGCCCGGGCCGCCGCGCGGGGTCGTGTTCTTCTGCGACTTCGGGTGCGCCATGTGTGTGCTGCTGGACTGCCGGCACCCCCAGGGGCAGATGTGGTGGTGGTCCGAGGGCGAACGGCACAAGCTGCACCTGACGCTGCCCGAGTGGTTCGCCTGCTGGCTGGCCGGGCAATCGCACGGCGTGTGGGCACGGGAGGCGCTGTGGCTCGGACCCGAGTCCTGGACCCGCGAACAGGCCGAGGAGCGCCGACTGTGCCAGATCGCCGTGGCACCGGGCCAGCTGCCTCTGTGGTGACGCCACAGGATCGTCCAGGCACTGTGGGCATCGCCGTACCGACGCCCACAGCGCTGTCGGCCATCGCAACGAAAATGTCAGAGGGCGGCGGTAGCGTGCCGGCTCGTGGACGATGATGCATGCGTTCCGTACGGCGTCGTACGGCTGCTCTTGGAGCGTGACCGCCTCGACGTGCTGCGGGCCGAGGCCGCCAAGGGCGACTGGAGATGCGGCGAGGCGCTCGGGAAAGAACTGGTCCGCCGTGGTGAGGTGGACGCTGCACTGGAGGTCTACGGCGGCTTCGTCGGGCCGGATCGTTGGAGCGCCGCGGCCAGTAGGATGATCGCCATCCTGGAGGCCTCCTTGGGTGCGGAGGCGGCGGTCGCGTTCGTGCGGCCTTACGCCGATGCCGGTGACCGGAACGCGGTGCACTACCTGGCTTCCCTGCTCGGCCGGCTCGGCCGGGTCGACGAGGTGCTCACCTTGCTGCGCCCGCGGCTCGGTGAATGGTGGATGGCGCAGGCTCTGGTCGAGGCGACCGCCGGCCAGGGGCGTGACGAGGACGTCGTCGCTGAACTGGAGACGCTGGTGGCCGCCGTGGAGCGGCATCCCGACAAGTGGCGGGCCGAGCCGTGGAACGCGGCAGAGTTGCTGGCGACCGTGCTGGACCGGCAAGGCCGGGTGGACCAGGCGATCGCCCTGTTGCGGAGGGTCCGGCGAACGTCGGTCAACCAGCTTGAATACCTGGCCGACCTGCTAGGCAAAGCGGGTCGGGAGTCCGAGCTGCGAGAACTGGTGGCGGGGGAGGGGCGGGAGCACGCTGCCTACCGCCTGGCGGAGCTGCTGGAGGGGCAGCAGCGGGTGGCGGAGGCGGTGGACACCCTGCGCATCTTCGCCGACGTGGGCAACATCAACGCGGCATCAGCTCTGGCCAGGCTGCTCCACCGGCATGGCCGCATCGACGAGGCCGTCGACGTGCTGTACGCGGCTGTCCGGGCGGAACAGGTCACACACGGGTGCACCACCACCCAGCTGTGGATGTTCCTGATCGAGGAGGGACGTCCCCAGGACGCGCTGGCCTACATCGAGGAGCTGGAGCGCGAGTTCGGCTCCGGTGATCTGTTCCGCGATCGGATCTGGCTGCTCCAGGAGTGCGGGCGAAGCGAGGAGGCCCTCGCCCTGGTGCGGGCGCATCCGGAAGCCGGAGGGGATTCCATGTTGCAGTCGGCGGCCTACATCCTGGGTGACCTGGGCCGGACCGACGAGGCGATCGTGCTGCTCCGGCCGCATGCCACGTCGCATTTCATCGGGGGCATCCTGGCCGAGATGCTGCTTCGCCAGGGTGAGGCCGACGAAGCCATGGCGGTGGTCCACGGACGGGAGCCGGTAGAACTGTGGCCGGACCCGTGGGCGTACGTCTCTACTGATTGATAAAGGTGAACTAATGCGATTGCCTGCCGCCCGAAGATCCTGGCGCAATGCACGTCCGTTGGTCACCACTCTCGGACGTCTTCGACGCCGGCCGCGAGGTGCCGGCGGGCGGTGTTGAAGGTGCGCCCGTGCATGGCCTCGGCGTGGTCGACGATGGCGTCGAGTGCCTCGAAGAGTTCCTCTCGTTCCACGGTCTCGATGAACGTGCCGGTCGTGCCGTCGAGTCGGTTGAAAAGGCCTCGCCGACGTGTCCATGGTGGGTCAGGGGGAGCGGTGCGAGCTCGTCGAGATCGTCCAGCGAGGAGGGTTCAGGTCCGGACCAGTCCAGCTCGAGCAGGCCAGCAGGGCGCCATGCCGGTTGGTTTCCGGCGTCCGCCTATCGGAGCCGTGCGACGCGCACTCGATCTCGACCACAGGGCGTTCCGGTGATCTCGTGAGTGATCAGTCGTCGAACTCGAACCCTGTGGCGGTCGCCAGGTCGACGAGTTGCCGCAGCCGGGTCTCCTCCGTCGCGGCCTTGTGGAGTCGAGCGACCAGGTCCTCCAGCGCGGCCCGGTCGTCGCTGTAGGCGCAGAATGCTCCCGCCTCAGGGTCAGGCGAGAATCGCCCCTTCAGGCTTGGCACCTCGGATGCCACGAGCAGGTCGGCGATGCCTGCCCAGAAGTGGCCGTTCGGCTCGTGACCGAGTTCGCGGATCACCTCGTCGACGCCGGTCGTGCCTGCTTCGAGCCAAAGGCTGTACCTGCCCGACTCCGTCGTCTCAATCTCAATCGGGTCCACCGATCGATCTTGACACATCCGCTCAGCCG
The DNA here is from genome assembly GCF_040605515.1 of Dactylosporangium sp. NPDC005572. NCBI lineage: Bacteria > Bacillati > Actinomycetota > Actinomycetes > Micromonosporales > Micromonosporaceae > Dactylosporangium > Dactylosporangium sp. NPDC005572. Next base: position 59,376 of record NZ_JBEXCY010000013.1, read on the forward strand.
TCCTGGCCGCAGGCGTTCGCTGCCAGCCGGTAGGTTGATCATGTGGATCGGGACGTGTTCAATGCGAGGTTCGCCGCGGCGGCTCAGGGCGCGTGGGTCCTCGGGCGGGAGTTCGTTGTCGAGGAACTGCCGTCGCAGCTCAGGTTCCGGGTACGGCTCAACCAGTCGTACGACGGGCACCCACCACAAGCCGGCGAGGTCAGGTATCCGCAGGACAGCGCCCACCGCCGGGCCGCGGCGCTCAACAAGGTGGACGCGGAGACGGTCGTGGCCGAGTTGTGGCGCAACGGCCGCGTGCCCGAGTGGGTCAATCTCTCGGTGGTCGGCGAGACGGGTGCCGCGACCGTGATCGAGGTCGTGTGCTGCGGCCGCTTCACCGACGACGACACGCGGCTCTACCATGCCGGAGAAGGCACGCCGCCGTTCCACGTCCTCAGCCCGGCGCTGCCGCCCCAGCACGACGGCGCACGGTTCAGCATTCACCGCCGCGCCGAGTGCTGGGACCGGTCCGACGCCCTGCACCTGGCGACCGCCGCCGACAACGTCTGGTCGTTCGACCTCAGGACCGACGCGTTCGATGATCACCTGCTCGCCGAACTGCCGCCGATGCGGAACGTCGAGATCTTCGAACACCGCGTCTGTACGCTGGCCGGCAATGGCATGTCGGCGTTCGCCCGCTTCCCGAAGCTGCGGACGCTGCGGCTGCACCTGACCGCCCCCGACGACTTCCGGGTCGACGCCGGCGGCTCGCCGCTGCACGACCTCACCGACCTGACGATCACCAACCTGCCGTCACGTCCCTGGGGGTACGGCACGCTCGCAGCCGTCGCGCCGGCCGTGACCACGATCAATTTCAGCGCCGCGGAAAGCCTGTGGCTGGACGGTACCGCCGGCCCGGCGGTACGGAACATGACCCTCACAGCCGCCAGGCTCGGCGACCCCACGCGGCTGCCGGCCAGTCTCGACCGCCTCGACATCCACCTCACGCGCGGCACCGATCACGAGGTGGCGACGCTGCTCAGCAGCGTGACGAGCGTGCGATCGCTGAGCCTGCGCGGAACCCCGGTGACCGATGCGATCATTCCGCTGCTTGAGCGGTACAACCTCGGCCGGCTCGACCTCGTTGACACAGCAACAACGCCACCGGGACTGGCCCTCTTCCGCGACAACCATCCCGAGATCGAGGTGTACCCCCGCACGCCGCCCCGCCGAGCCGCCGCCGAGCCACCATACGACCAGCTCTGACGTCCGCACACGCCGCTGCCGCACTCCTTCGACGCCGAGGACCAGGTGCGGATCAGTCGCGATGCTCCTGGGCGTACCGGTCCAGGGTGGTGGCATACATTCGGGACACCAGCCGGCCCATGGGGCCGAGATGCAGCAGGAACAGCAGGGGCCGCTGCAGCCCGCGCGCGTTGGTGCTGGTCCACTCGACGTGGAGCCGGCTGCCTCCGTCGGACCCCGGCGTGATCCGTACGAATCCGTCGCCGTCGCCCCCGTAGCTGCTCTCCACGACCGTCCAGCTGATGACCGCGGGGTCCGACCAGTCGTAGCGGGCGACCACCCAGAACGGCGAGCCGGGAGTGCTCTCCCGCGCGACCGCCCACGTGTCGCCCTGCTCGCGCAGCTCGTACTTCTTCGGATCGAGGGTGCGGCTCCAGATCTGCGCCCGGCGCTCGCTGAAGTCCGTGAAGGCCCGGCGCACCTGCTCCGGTGAGGCCTTCGTGTCGACATCGAACCGCATCCCTCCATCGGAGCACACGCGTTCCGGGGCGTCCAGAGACAGGGAGGGAGCGGACCCCGAGCCAGCGGCCCTCCGCCGGACCCTCACGGGACACACCGCCGATCCGGGGTATGGCACCCTCATCGATCATGAACAGGCTTGTCCTCGGTGTCGCGATCGCCGCCCTGCTGGCCGTCGGCGGCTGCGCGCAGGATCCGGCTACCGCCGCGGACCCGACGGCGCAACCGCCAAGGGCACCGCCGACGAGCAGCGCACCGTCGACGCGATGGTGGCCACGGTCCGCGAGGTGCTGGCGATGTGCGCCGAAGCCGACCTCATCCCGAAGTAGCCGGAGCGGCGTTCGGCTCGCGAGGGCGGCCAGCGCCTGGCTGGACGGTCAGCTGTCGCCGGGCTCGTGCCAGGTCAGGCCGGCACCGAGTGCTGCGGTGAGGCGGGTGATTGTCCGGCGGCTGGTGTGGTCGCCGGCGTGCTCGGGGAGCCAGGCGCAGGCGATGTAGGCGGCGGCGATGTCGGCGGTGGCGCAGGCGGCGGCCAGGCATTCCTCGATCTGGGCGAGGGAGGGGCCGGGGCCGGAGGGAAAGCGCGCGCCGGGCAGTTGGGCGCCGTCGATGACGTCGATGTCGAGGTGGAGGTAGACGGGGGCGGGACCGAGCCGGTCGAGGGCAGCGGTGATCGCGGCGGGTTCGGCGGGCACGCGGTGGACGTGACTGGTGGTGAGGGCGTCGCGTTCGGCGGGGTCGAGATCGCGGGCGTCAGCGAGCACGACGCTGGTATCGGGGATGGGTCGCAGGCCGAGCGTGTCGTCGAACAGGCCGGGTGTGCGGCCGGTCAGCATGGCCAGCGCCATGCCGCCGAGGTAGCCGCTGGTCGATATGGCGGGGGTGTTGAAGTCGCCGTGGGCGTCCAGCCACAGCACGGCCAGGTCGCGATGGCGGTGCTGCAGCCCGGCTACCGTCGCGAGGGCGGTGGGGCAGTCGCCGGAGAGCACCAGGGGCCTGGCGGCCCGCGTCACCGCGTCGGTGGCGGCCCGGTGCAGCAGGCCCATGCGGGCGGGGACGGGGCCGGCGGGGAGGTCCGGGCGGACGACCTGGGTCTCCGTGGCGGGGATCGGGAAGGCCGGGATGTACTCGTCGAGGTGCCAGGGCGTGACGATCAGATCCCACGCGCCGTCGGTGCTGTGGTCAGCCACGAGGTGTCCCTCTTTCCTTCCGGCGGGCGAGTAGGTCGAGGAGCCGTTGCAGCTCGGCGGCGCCTGCTTGCAGGTGCGCGGTGAGCTCCGCCCTGGCCTGCTGCGGGCTGCCGTGCAGCGCGTCCAGGAGCTGGCGGTGGTCGTCCGCGGTGCGGCCGAGCTCACGGTGGGAGCGCTCGGACAGCGCCAGCGCGAGGCGCTGCTCCTGCTGGAGCTGTCCGTAGAAGCGGCGCAGCCGGGGACTGCCGGTGGCCGCGACCAGGGTGGCGTGGAAGCGCCGGTCACCGTCGAGCACGGCGGCGGTGTCGCCCTGGCCGAAGGCGCGTTCTATCTGGTCGACCAGGTCGGCGAGGCTCGCGTAGATCGCCGGGTCCCGGTGCCCGGTGAGGGCGTCGACCGCGGCCAGCTCCACGGCGGCGCGGGCAGCGTAGATGTCGGCGACATCCGGCCCGCTGAGGTCGGTTACGACGATGCCGCGGTTCATCTTGTAGCTGACCAGGCCCTCGCTTTCGAGGATCCGCGCGGCCTCGCGGAGGGTACTGCGGGAGATGCCGAGCTCGGCGGCGAGGGCGGCTTCACGCAGCGGCGTGCCCGGCAGCAGCCGGCCGGACAGGATGGCCTGCCGGACGGCGTCGGTGGCCTGCTCGGTGGTGCTCTGCCGCTGGATGCCCGCACCCAGGCCGGTGATCGGGCTCGTCACGCTCGCCGGCCTCCCGGTCGCCCCGCCATGCTGACCGGACGCCTGACGTCACCGCTGCCCAGGACCACCACGCAGCCCCCTCCCTGAAACCGGGCCCGATGCACGCTAGATTGCCATATTGTCCGGCAATCCGGCAATGCGTGACGCCGTGGAGTGGGGGCAGGCACGGGTACGCCTCAGGCCGCTCCCCGCTGCGTGGCGACGGTCGTCCGGCCACCGGTCTGCCTGGTGGTCGCCAGCCCGAGGGCGTAGGCGGTGCAGCTGGTGAGCAGCGCGGGCAGGATCGTCATCGCGTCGGCCACCCGGCCGGTCGGGTCGCCCATCAACCCCGGATCGATGCCGAGCGAGGTCACCGGGTAGGCGGCGACGGCCACGCCCACCGAGCCGAACACCGACAGGCCGTACACGGCGATTGCCAGCTCGCACGCCAGGATGCCACCGAACGCCATCGTGAGCACCGCGCGGCTCCGACGTCCCCGGCGAACCAGTGCGACGGCCACTGTGGACAGTGCTCCGGTCGTCACCCCCCAGGCGCCGACGGCGGCGGCCACGGGCCATCGACCGACATCGGTGACGAGCAGCATCACCGTCAGCGCGCCGACGGTGAGCCCGGCCGGCGCGAGCGCCGAGGTGAACGGCAGCCGCGCGCGTCCCGCCAGCCAGATCGCCCCGGCGGCGACCGGCAGGGCCGCTGCCGCCGGCACGATGCGCGCGGACCCGGCGGTGACCGATGCGCCGGCTGCGGCGGCGACGGCGGCGAACGTCCACGCGCAGAGGGTGTAGAGCATGAGGTAGGCGCCGGCGAAGGCCACCGGTGCGGCGATCAGGCCGGTGGTCGCGTTGACGTGGGGACGCAGCCGCGCGTACGTGAGCGCCTGCACTCGTTCGGCGAGCGCGCAACGAGCCACGTCGGCCAGGTCACGCAGCGGCCGCCGCGAGTGGCTGAGCAGGTCGGCGATCTCCGGGCCGTACCGGTCCCGGACGTGCCGCGGGTACAGCGCGATGACCAGTCGGACCGCGCGGTTCACGACAGGGCCAACCGGCGCAGGCCGGTGCCGGCGACGGCCCGCATGCGCGACAGCTCCGCCTGCAGGGCCGCCCGGCCGCCGGCGGTGAGCTGGTACGGCTTGCGGCGCTCCCGCTCCTGCAGGGCCTCGATGAGCCCCAGTTCCTCGAGGCGGCGGATCGCCCCGTACAGCGTGCCGGGGCCGGGGCGCTCCCCGGTGAGGGCGGCGATGTCGTCCTGCATCGCGTACCCGTGCTTGGGACCCTCGGCAAGGCTGACGAGAACGAGCAACGCCGGCTCCGAGAACCGGCCGAACGCGGTGAGTCCGGACATGCCACCTCCACTACTACGTCGAGCGTAGCATCGCAGGACGTAGTACGGCGCATCGGTGACGCGTGGTCGACCGGCGGACCTCACCACCTTGGGAACCTGGGGCACCGCCGCGCCGTCTCAGCCACGATGGACACGATGACGAGGTGGTGCGCGTGTTGAGACGGGTGGCGGCCGTGGTGCTGGTCGGGTTGCTCGCAGTGCTGGCCGGGCCGGCTCCGTCGGCGTGCGCGTGCTCCTGTGCGCCCTTGACCGAGCAGGAGCACCTCGAGCGGGCCGCGTTCGTGTTCGACGGCGACGTGCGCTCGATCGCCACGCTCGAGCCGGAGGCGCGCGGTGACTTCCCGCTGTCGGTGCGGCTCGTGGTCCGAACCGTGCACAAAGGGGATCTGGTCGGGGCGGGCGGGCACATCCTCGTGGGCAACTCCGGCAACGAGGCGTCCTGCGGCTACACGTTCGAGCCCGGCAAGCGCTACCGGGTCTATGTGACGCAGCAGGGCCCGCGGTACGTCACGAGCCTGTGCGCCGGCAACCAGGAGCTCGGCCCCGCCACGACCGGCGATCCCGCGTGGTTGGAGGAGCCCGCGTCGCCGGCCGTCGGCACCCTGCCGCGCGACGATCGAACCTCGGCGATCACGCTGACGCTGCTCGTGGCGGGCGCGGCCGGGGTTGTCGCGGTCGTGATCGGTGGACTGCGGCGCCGCCGGTCGGCGCGGGCCGGCGGCGGGTGAGCCCAGAGGATCCCACGTTCAGGGGGCCCTCCTCGGGTCGAAGGTGGACCGGCGTTCGCGCACGGCGGCCACGGCCTTGGCGACCTGGGCGTCGAAAGCGTCAAGCTGCTCAGCCTCGGCAGCGCTCGCGACGAAGGCGCGTCGATCGCAGGCTGCGCCCGCGCGCCAGATCCGCTCGATCGCGCGGGTTGCGGTGATGTCCGTCAACGGGTCACCGGACACGAGGACCAGGTCCGCGCGCTGCCCGGCCGCGACGCGTCCCCGGTCGGCGAGGCCGAACACTCGTGCCGGTTCGGTGGTGGCGGCGGCCAGGGCCTGCGCCGGGCTGATGCCGCACCGGACCAGGAGCTCCAGCTCCCGGTGCAGGCTTGCGCCGAACACGGTCCCCGGGTTCGGGGCGTCGGTGCCCGCCAGCAGCGTGACCCCCGCATCGGCCAGTCGCCGCACGTTGTCCTCGGCCCGCGAGTAGGGCGGCATCGCCCGGCCGGGCCATGCGGAGGTACCCGAGGTCAATCGGCGTGACCAGGCTTCCCCGAGCGCCGCAGCGAGCCGCGGGTCCCCCACCACTGCTGCGCCACCCGGTTCACCGAGGGTGTTCTCGATGGTGGCGAGCGTCGGACCGACCGCGATGCCGGCCTCGGCGATGCGTTCGACCAGGGCCTCGTCCAGCTCGGCGTCCGCGGGGACGTGGGCCACCACGTCGACACCGGCGGACACGACCTCCTCGAGACCGGCCGTCGAGCTCACATGACCGACGACGACCAGGCCGCGGGCGTGCGCGGCACTGACCAGTGCCTTGATGGTGTCGGAGTCCAGCGCCGGCCACAGCCCCCCGGTACCAGAGAAGATCTTCAGATAGTCCGAGCCCTCCGCGATCCGTTCCGCGACGAACTGCTCGGCCTGGCCGGCGGCGGTCAACGTCGGGAACGGGGCGTACATCAGCGACGGGTGCCCGCCGGGCGCGGTGGCGCCGACACCCGAGGAACGCACGTCGGCCACGTCCGGACGGAAGCCGGCCTGCTCCTTGGCCCCGGCCACCAGGTCGGGTTTGCTGAACATGTCGAGAACGGTGGTGACGCCGAAGGTCAGCGACTGCGCGAGGGCTCCGGGAACGAGGTGCACGTGCGCGTCGATCAGGCCGGGAAGCACAGTCCCGCCCGCCGCGTCGATCACCTCGTCGCCTTCCTGGGCGGCCGAGGCCACCGAGCACTCGGTGATCAGCCCGTCAGCGAACCGGACCGAGGTCCAGTCCCGCGACATCGTCCCGTCGAACACCTTCGCGTTCACAATCGTTGTTGCCGCGGCCACGACGTCCTCCCTCAAGGATCCCGAACAACCTGTACAGCCGGGCTTCACCCAACGTGATGCCCCAAGGAGGTCCTCGACCTCGCTAGTAGCGAAGCCTGCCGGTCTTACCAGGGCCGATCAACGACGGAAGAAAAAGTTCGGCGGAATCTGTCGAGGACCGGTGCCGGCCGTTCGTCACCCGGACGACGCAGCCCTTGCAGCCATGAGGAGCAACGATGAAGTACGCGATGCTGATCTTCGGCGACGACCGCGAATGGACCGCGCTGTCCCCGGCCGAGGAGCAGGACCTGATGAAGCAGGTCTACGAGTGGTTCGAGCGGTGGCAGCCGACCGGCAAGATCGCCGACGGCGGCGCCGAGCTTCAGCCCCGGGACACGGCCAGGACGGTCCGCGCCGGCGTGAACGGCCAGCCGGTGCTCACCGACGGACCCTACCTGGAGCTCAAGGAGGTCATCGGCGCGATCGTCATATTGGAGTGCGACGACCTCGACGAGGCCGCGCGGATCGCGGCGACCTGGCCACTCGGCGCCGGGATGAGCGCGGTGGAGGTCCGTCCGGTGATGAGCCACGAATAGTGGGGCGGTGGGCGCCGGACTCACAGCCGGCGCCTCAGCTCACCCGCCCGCCGCGACATCAGCTCCCGTTCGGCCGGGTTCGTCGCCAGTTCCAGAGCGCGCTCCGCCGCCGTCAGCGCCTCGGCCGGCCGGTCGAGCGTGGCCAGCAGGTCGGCCCGGGCGGCGTGCCACAGGTGGTACCCGGCAAGCCGCTCCACGAGCGCGTCGACCTCGCCCAGGGCCGGCGCCGGACCCACCGCGAACCGGGTGGCGACCGCCCGGTTCAGCAGTACCACGGGCGACGGGTCCAGCGCGTACAGCCGGTCGTACAGCGCCCGCACGTCAGCCCAGTTCGTGGCCTCGTACGAGGCGGCCAAGGCGTGCAGCGCGGCGATGCCGGCCCGCAGCTGGTACGGCCCGGGCCGGCCCTGGCGCACCGCCTCCCGCAGCCGCAGCGCCGCGCGTTCGATCGCCGCCCTGTCCCACAGCCGCCGGTCCTGCTGTTCGAGCAGCACGATGCGGCCCCACGAGTCGAACCGCGCGGCGGCCCGGGCCTGGTGCAGCTCCAGAAGCGCGGCCAGGCCGGCGGCCTCCGGTTCGCGGGGCAGCAACGCGGCAAGCTGGCACGCCAGCTCGCCCCCCTCGCGGGCCAGCTCGCGCCGCTGGGCGGAGCGGCCACTGGACAGGTACCCCTCGTTGAACACCAGGTAGACCACCGCGAGCACGGCCGGCAGCCGGTCGGCGTACTCATGCGGTGGTGGCACCTCGAACCGGATGCCGCGCTCCCGTAGCTGGCGCTTGGCCCGGGAGAGCCGCTGCGCCATCGTGGGCAGCGGTACCAGAAACGCGGCGGCGATCTCGGCCGTGCTCAGGCCACTGGCGGCATACAGCGTCAGCGCGACCCGGGCCGGCTCGGCGAGGTCCGGGTGGCAGCACGCGAAGACCATGGCCAGGCGATCGTCCACGCCCACCTCCGGCGGCGGTTCCGCAGCCAGCTGTGCCAGCTTCTGACGCCCGACGGCGTCGCGGCGCAGCCGGTCCAGCGCCTTACGCCAGCCCGTGGTGACCAACCAGCCGGTGGGACTGTCCGGCACACCCTCCTCGGGCCAGCGCTTGAACGCCTCGGCCAGCGCGTCCGACAGCGCCTCTTCGGCCCGGTCAAGGTCGCCGAGCCGCCGGCTGAGCGCACCGAGCATGCCGGCTGCGTCCGTCCGCCAGATCCGGTCCAACAGTTCTGCCACGTCGTCCACCGCACCAGCGTGCATGACCCGCCCGACCGAGGCATCCCCTTCGCGTCGCGCGAACTCCAGGTGCGCCTTCATCTGCCGGCGGGCTACTCGAAGCGGCGCAGTAGCTTGCGTGCGATGGTGTCGAGGTGGCGGCGTTCGGTGGGGGTCAGGTCGGACAGGAGTTCGGTCTCGTTGGCCACGTGGGCGGTGGTGACCTCGTCGGTGAGGCGTCGTCCTTCGTCGGTGAGCGTCACGTACATGCTGCGCCGGTCCTCACGGTTGGCCACCCGCTGGACGAGGCCGAGCTCTTCGAGGCGGTCGAGCCGGCTGGTCATGCCGGCGCGGGACAGCATCAGGGAGTCCGCCAGCGTGGACGGGGTGAGGGGCCCGCCGCCGCGGCGGAGGGTGGCGAGGACGTCGTACTCGCCGCGTTGCAGGCCGAACCGGATGAACGTCTCGTCGACGGCGCGGCCGAGGTGCGTGAACAGGCGGCCGAGCCGGCCGAACGTCTCCATTGCGGACAGGTCCAGGTCGGGCCGCTCGCGCCGCCATTGGGCGATCAGCAGGTCTACACCGTCGGACGTCGTCATGCCGACATACTATTCACGATCAGATAGTTCGCCGCCGTACTATTCGACGCATGACTACTTTGCCTCTTACTACCGAGATAGCGATCGCCCGGCCCGCCGAGCCGGTGTGGGCGTACATCGCCGACTACGCCAACGATCCGAAGTGGCGCGATGGGGTCCGGTCGATGATCCCGACGCCGAGCGGGCTGGTGAAGATGGGCACGACGACGGACGAGGTTCTGCGGGCCGCCGGCCGCACGTACCGCAACCTGGGCCTCGTCACCGACGTCACCAGCCTGTCGTTCCGGTGGCGCACCACCGACGGTGTCGACGCCGACGGCTCCCGCACGGTCATCCCGACCGGCGCCACCAGCTGCCTGGTCCAGCTCACCCTCAACGTCCGCCTGCGCGGCGCCCAACGCCTCGCCGCGCCGATGTTCCGCGCGATGCTGCAACGCACCCTCACCACCGACGGCGAACGCCTCAAGTCGGTCATGGAGAAAGCAACCTGAACACCGCGACGCCGTCTCAGCAGGCCACCCCTCGCAGGAGCCGGCTGGGACGACCCCCAGGAACACGACGGCAGCGACGGCCCTACAGCTTGCCGGTGATGGACGTTGCCAGCGCCTGAAGTCGTTCCTGGGTCAACGGTACCGCCGGTGCGCCGGATGACCCGCTCAGGCTGATGCTGTACAACGTGCCGGTCGACCGCTTCGCCGCCCTCAGCACTCCGTCTGTGCCATCGACGGAGTACTCGACCTGATTGCTCAATGCCATGACGATGAGCGGATCCACGGGTCCGAACGACCCCTGGTGGACGCCGAGGTCCAGCCGCAGGCGCAATGCCGGTTCGGATTGCATCAGGCAGCTGTACGTCGTGACGCTGTCGGTCTGCACCCGCGGCTGTTCCACGAGTGCCGGCGCCGGCGAGCCGAACAACGCGACGAGCCCGCGCGCGTCGACATAGCTGCAGGCCGAGCGCACCGCCGCGGGCTTCGATGACGGAGAGGCGTTGTCGTCCACGCGGAGGTTGGCGTAGCACGCCACGCCGAGCACGAGCGGCACCAGCACGACGAGGAGTCTCTGCCACCCGGGTCGCGCCGCGTTGCGCTCGCGCTGCGCCGCAAGCCGTTCCGAAAACAGCTCTTTGTCGAACACAATCCCTCACGCCATTCGATGAGCCCCGACCGATCAAGATCACTATGTAGGCGATGATCCACGTCGTCAACGGCCGTCCAGGTCGACGCGCTGCGGTGGCTGCGGCGGCATCCCGCGGCGCAGCCGTCTTGATCTCAACCTAGGTTGAGGTTCTACGGTCCACGGGTGTCATCGGAGCCGATCGCGCACCCGAAAGACCTGCTCACCGTCGGTGAGGTCACCGCTCGCACCGGGGTGGCACCGTCCGCTCTGCGGTTCTACGAGGCCGAAGGGCTCATCACGGCCGAGCGCAGTCGCGGCAATCAGCGGTTGTACCGGCGGCACATGCTGCGGCGCATCTCGCTCATCCTTGCGGCCAGGCGGCTCGGCATCCCGCTCGTCGACGTCGCGGAGATCTTCACCACCCTGCCCGCCGACGAAGCGCCGAGCCACCGGGACTGGGTGCGGGTGTCGCGGTTGTGGAAGCGCCAGCTCGAGGACCGGCGGCGGTACATCATGAATCTCGAGCGTCAGCTCACCGCCTGCATCGGGTGCGGCTGCCTCTCGATGCGATCGTGTGACCTGCTCAACCCGGACGACCGGCTTCGTACCCGCGGCGTGGGACCGGTCCGTCTCGACGAGTCGAGCGGGCGGGACGATCCGGCGTAGTTCAAGCCAGGGCGCCGTCGTGCAGCTGCGGTGGCAGGGCCGCCACGACCGCGTGGTCGCCTGGGACGGGTCCGAGCCTCGTGGCCCCTCCGGGAGTGCCGATCGCGGTGAAGAACTCGGCGTTGACGGTGGTGTACACGCTGAACTCGGCGGGGAGGTCGTCCTCGTAGTAGATGGCCTCGACCGGGCAGACCGGCTCGCAGGCGCCGCAGTCGACGCACTCGTCGGGTTGGATGTAGAGCATCCGGTCGCCCTCGTAGATGCAGTCGACCGGGCATTCTTCGACGCACGCCTTGTCCATCAGGTCCACGCACGGCAACGCGATCACGTAGGTCATGCCGCGGAGACTAGGAGCTCAACCGCACTTGAGCGCAAGCCCGAATCCGGACCGTTTCGGCGACCCGGTCACAGGGTGTACAGCAACCGGCCGGTCAGCGGGTCCTGGCCGTAGCGCAGGCACAGCTCCGCCAGCACGTCCTCGTGCGTCACGGCCACGTTCATGACCGTGTCGTTGCCGGCGTAGTAGACGACGATCGTGCCGTCGGCCTCGCGGACCAGGCCGCAGGAGAAGACCACGTTCGGCACGTGGACGTAGTCGGTGTCCGGGACCCGGCAGTCGGCGCGCGACGGGAACAGGATCGGGATGCTGGACATGCGCACCACGCTCGGGTCGTCGAGATCGTGGAGGGCGACGCCGAGCACGTACGGGTTGCCGTCCATCGTCGTGCGCACGCCGTGGAAGATGTTGAGCCAGCCGTGCGGTGTACGCACCGGCGGCGCGCCCGGGCCGATCTTGTCGGAGAAGGCGCTCGGTCCGGCGCCCGTGCGCATCACCGGCTCGTCGGCGACCTCCCACGGCCCGGTCCGGAAGTCGTCCGTGTATCCGATCCTGACCTGCGTGTACACGCCGCCGGTGTCGCCCGGGCTGACGTCGTTGGGCCGGAAGAGCCCGACGTACCGCCCGCCGATCCGCTCCGGGAACACGACCACGTTGCGCATGTCGCGGTCGAGTATCGGGCCGTGCCTGGTGAACGTGGTGAGGTCGTCGGTGAGGGCGAGCGACACGCGTACCCGATTGCGGATCCCGGCGTGGTAGGCGCTGTACGTGACCGCGAACGTGTCCTCGACGGGGTTGATCCGGGCGTCCTCGACGCCGCCGGACTCGACCTCGACGAGGTGCTGCCAGTCGACGCCGTCGACGCGCTGGTCCCGCTCGGTCGCCGGCGACAGCACCGGCCGGGGGTGCACCGTCCAGTCCGTGACGCCGTCGGCGCTGGTGGCGAGGCCGAGCACGCTGATCCCGCAGCGCAGGTGCGACCGGAACAGCAGCGCGGTCCGGTCCGCGAGCGTCGCCGCGCCCGCGTTGTGCACGGTGACCACCTGGAGGTGCGGCTCGCGCCAGACCGCGTTGACCTGCCTGGCGGTGAGGATCGGATTGGCCGGGTGCCGCAGGACCGGCCGGTCGAGCGTGACCGTCCCGGTCGTCGCGTCGCCGAAGCGTACGTCGCGCGTCGTCACAGCAGTGACGGTCGCACACGTGCGGCGGTCCCGGGTCACCATTCGAGGGCGACCTGATCGGGACGCCATCGATGGTCTCGGGGCTAAGCAGGTTCGGTCCGCCTCCCGGGTTCGCCGGCCGCCGGGGTCGGCGGTTGGTCATCGGTCGCCTGCAGGGTCGCCGCGATCTGGTGGGCCCAGCCGCGGACCTCGCCGGGATCGGGCTCGAGCGCGTGCTGGGACCAGCCGGTCGCCGGGGCGGTGGCGGCCGCGAACGGCCGGTGGTCGCGGGGCGTCAGCGCGTCCTCGACCGCGCCGAGCTCGATCGGGTCGTGCGGGACGGAGGGATCGTCGTAGCTGTTGGAGTACAACCAGACGGGCATTTCGCGCAGCCCCTCCTGCTGGGCCAGCGCGAATCGTGAGGCCGGGCGCAGCCATTGCCCGAACCTGGCGGTACTGCCGATGATGACGGCGTCGTAGCCGCCGACGGACACCGCCGTCCCGAGCTTCCGGATGGTGCTGTCCAGGCCGTGTTCGGCGAGGGTGTCGCCGATCAGCTGAGCGGTGTCCTCGGCGGCGCCGTCGTCGTCGGCGTACGTGACCAGAACGCGCATGGGAAACCTCTCCTCGCCGTGCTCGGCCCCGAGCGGGCCGGGGCAGGTCGTCCGCATATGGACGCTAGTCGTGCCGGACGGTTCCACCACGGTCGTTGGGCCCGGACAGCGCGGGACGTCTGACCCCGACCGGCCGGCTGGGCGCCGCCGGGAGGAAGCAGCGGCAATCCGCTCACGGTCCCAGGACGAATACGGGGTGTCAGTCCCATCAAGAAAGGACGTCCCGATGCGCCGACTCATCATCCTGCTCGCTGTCCCCGCCCTCGCCCTGAGCTTCTTCTTCGCACCGTCGGGCACCCGGGAGGCGAAGGCCCTGGACCCCGGCTTCGGCATGCAGATCTACTGCAGCCTGTGGGTGTATCGCCTCCTCCAGGCCGAGGCCGCCAATGACTGGGTGACCTACGAGCAGCTCTGGGCCCAGTCCAGTCAGTACTGCAGCGACTGATCCCACCTCCACGGCAGGCGCGTCAGCGGGGCTGAGGTCCGCGTCCCCGGCGGGTCCACAGCCAGCCGCCGGCCAGGAGCAGCACCACGACGACCGTGCCGAGCACCAACCACAGGATCGCTCCGGAGTGCCGGTCGCCTGAGGTCGGCTCGGTCGCCGGAGCGGGGGAGGCGGCAGCCGGGGTCGGACCGGCCGGTGCGGCGGAGCTCAGGCTCGCGGACGGTGCGGCGCTGGTGGGTGCGGGCACCGCGGAGCGCGACGGTGCGGACGAACGCGACGGTGCGGGGGAGCCGTGCGGTGTCCGCACCCCAGCGGTGACGGCGGCGCTGAACGCCGAGACCGCCAGGCCGGTGCCGCCGACCCAGGGCTCGAAGCCGGCCTGGATGCTGGTGAGGTACCACGCGGTGGTGACCTTGCTGCGTGTCCTGACGTCGTCGACGAAGTCCATGACGTCGAAGCTCCACCTGGTCATCGGCGACCGGGCGACGTACGACACGACGTCGCTCGAGCCGTTGAAGCCGGACCAGACGTCCCAGGAGCGGCCCCCGACGGTCGCGGACCCGACCCGGGAACCGACGGGGTGGATCGGGCCGCGCTTGGCGAACCAGATCATGAGCTCCTGCTTGTTGGTGCCGTGCGTGTTCGGGGCCGGGTCGAGCCAGACGTCGTAGGACACGTTGTAGATGCCGCTGTCCGGGTACGCGAAGGTGGCGCTGCTGGTCGCGCTGCGGATTCCGGAGAGCCGCAGCGGCAGGTTGGTGCCGGGCGAGCAGCTGTCGTAGTGGCAGCCGAGGTACATCGCCGTATATGCGGCCGGCGCGCCGTTGGTCTTCTTCTGATGGTCCGCCGTGATCGCGAACCCGGTGCTCGTCACGTTGATGCACTGGGGGGTGTCGGCGCCCCAGCGGTTGTTCATGACGACGTAGCGGTTCTGGACGGTGGTCGAGCCGTACCTGTCGCAGATCTGGGTGTTCGCCTGCGCGGTGCCGCCACCGACGGCGGCGAGCGAGGCGGCGAGCATCAGGCCGGCGGCCGTCAGCAGGCGGAATGGGCGATTCATGGGGCTCCTCGGTACCGGGCGCGCCGTGGGAGCGCTCCCGAGCGAGGAGGTTATGGCACGTTAGGGCCGGTGATACGGGAAAGATGCGATTTCGTTGCATTGCCGGCGCCGTCAGGACCGCGCGGTCTGGCAGCGCCCGCCGTGAGGACGAAACTGTCCGCAATCCGGTCGGAGTGATGCTCACGCCCAGGGTCAGCACGCACCCGGTGTGGTGGGGTGGCCGGCGTCGGCTGCCCGTGGGGTGGGCGGGTCGGGCAGGGCGGCGGCGATGGCGTTGAGGACATGGTCGAGTCCGTACTGGAAGCGCTCGCCGGGCTGCTGGTGCGACAGCCTGCCCTCACGGATGTTGCGGGTGAACATCGGGTACCTGCCGGATGCGACCACCTGGCTGACGTACGGTCCGACGTACTCGGCCATCCACTGACTGCGGTCCATGCCGGTGTGCCGCGCCTGCTCCAGCCAGCCGATCTCGTCGCGGACGGCGCTGTCGACGTAGTTGCCCACCATGCTGTTCAGCGTTGTCATCGCGTCGATGTGCAGTCCGAACCCGTCGAGGGCGCTGAGGGCGAAGTCGTAGACGCGCAGTGAGTTCGGGCCGAGGGTGGGGCGCCGGGCAAGGGTCACCTGCCAGGGGTGGCGCAGCCCGACAGTGCGGGTCTGGTGTGCCACCAGGGACAGGTCGGCGCGCCAGTCGCCGCTGGGCCGGTCGGGCAGTTCGATCTCGCCGGCGACGGCGTCGACCATGAGGTCGATGAGGTCGTCGCGTTTGGGCACGTACCGGTACAGCGACATCGCACCGGTGCCCAACTCCTGGCCGATGCGGCGCATCGTGGCGGCGTCGAGGCCGTCGGCGTCGGCGATGCGGATGGCGGTCGCGGTGATCTGCGCCCGGCTGTAGCCGGGACGCCGGCCGGGTCCGGACCTCTGCACCTGCTCCGGCCGCATCCAGATGCTGACGTTGCTGGTGTCCGACACGTCACACCACCCTCTCTTGCGTACATCGTACTCGAATGGCTAGCGTTCGATTTCGGGTACGCCGTACGCGATTGGAGTGGGAACGTGAGCCGAAGTCTGTACATAGGTGTGATCGGGGTGATCCTCGGCATGATCACGGCCCCGCTCGACGGGATGATGCTCGGGCCCGCGTTGCCGGTCATCGTCGGTGACCTCGGCGGGGCGCAGGACTTCTCCTGGGTGATGACCGCCTACCTGGTCCCGATGGCCGCCGCGACGCCGATCTGGGGCAAGCTCGGCGACCTGTTCGGGCGCAAGCCGGCCTACCTGTCGGCGATCGCGGTGTTCCTCGCCGGCTCGGCGCTGGCCGGGACGTCCCAGGAGATGTGGCAGCTCATCGCCTTCCGGGTGCTCCAGGGCCTGGGCGGCGGCGGCCTCATGGTCGGCGCCCTGGCACTCATCGCCGAGCTCGTGCCGCCCCGGCAGAGCGCCAGGCTGATGGGCCTGTTCGGCGTGATCATGCCGGCCGCCCTGATCGCCGGCCCCCTCCTCGGCGGCGTGTTCACCGAACAGCTGACCTGGCGGTGGGCCTTCTACATCAACCTGCCGATCGGCGCCGTCGCCGTGCTGCTCGTCGCGACCAGGATCCACCTGGAACCACGCCGGATCGCCGCACGCATCGACGCCGCGGGGGCACTGCTGCTGACCGCCGTCCTGGTGGCACTGAGCCTGCTGTCGAGCTGGGCCGGCACCAGGTACAGCTGGATCTCGGCACCGGTCCTCGGGCTGGCCGGGACCGCGGTGGTGGCGTTGGTGATCTTCCTGCGGGTGGAGCGGCGCGCTGCCGAGCCCATCGTGCCGCTGCGGCTGTTCGCCGACCGCAGCTTCACGCTGGCCCAGATCCTGCGCCTGACGGCCGGCGCCGCGATGATGGTCTTCGCGGCCTTCCTGCCCCTGTACATGCAGCTGGCCAAGGGCGCCTCGCCGACCGCGAGCGGCCTGCTGATCCTGCCCGCGATGCTCGGCATGGTCGCGGCCTCGGTCGGCAGCGGCCAGCTCATCTCCCGCACCGGCCGCTACCGCGGACTGGCGGTCCTCGGCGGCGCGACGCTGACCGCCGGCATGCTCGCGCTGCTCACCCTCGAGCCGGACACCAACCTGGCCCTCGCCTCGGCGCTCACCCTGCTCGGCGGGGCCGGGGTTGGCCTGATCATGCAGAGCACCACGATCATCACGATCAACAGCGCGCCGCCCCGCGACATGGGCGCGGCCAGCGGCTCGGTCACGCTCTGGCACACCATGGGCGCCTCGCTGGGCGCCGCCGTGCTCGGTGCCCTGTACACCAGCCGGTTGACGGACACCCTCGTCGACCGCCTCGGCGTCGAGCAGGCCGGCCTGACCCTCTCCGGCGGCGAGTTGACCGCCGGCGCCGTCCGACGGCTGCCCCGCGTCGCACAGGACGCGATCCGCGTGGGCGTCGCCGACGGCGTGCACGGCATGGCCGCCGCCGGCGCGGCCCTCGGCGTCGTCGCGTTGGTGCTGGCCTGGCTCATCCGCGAGACCGCCCTGCGCGACCGCGCCACCCCGAAGCCCACCGATGCCGAGTCCACCACGCTCGAGGAGCGCCATGTCTGAGTACGACCTGCAACTCGCCGTCATCATCGGCAGCGTCCGCGACGGACGGTTCGGCCCGACCGTCGCCAACTGGTTCGTCGGCGAGGCCGAAGGCCGCGGCGACGTCCAGGTCGATCTGGTCGACCTGGCCGACGTGCAGATCGGATCAGCCGCCCCAACGATGTCGCCCCCGGCCCACGTGCTGCAGGCGCTCAGCGGCCTGACCCGGCGCCTGGACGCCGCCGACGCCTTCGTCGTGGTCACCCCGGAGTACAACCACAGCTACCCGGGCGCACTGAAGAACGTCATCGACTGGCACAACGCCCAGTTCCACGCCAAGCCGGTGGGATTCGTGTCCTACGGCGGGCTCTCGGGCGGCCTGCGGGCCGTGGAACATCTGCGCCTCGTCTTCGCCGAGCTGCATGCCGTCACCACCCGGGACACGGTCAGCTTCCACGGCGCCTGGGAGCAGTTCGACGGCGACGGCCGGCCCAAGGACCCGCACGGCCCCGCCACCGCCGCGAAGACCCTGCTCGACCAGCTCACGTGGTGGGCGCGGGCACTCAGGGACGCCAAGACCACCACCCCGTACCGGGCCTGATCGAGATCCGCGCCAACGGTTCAGTCGGGTGCGGGTGCGAGCACGATGTCGAAGCGGACGCGTGACCACGGCCGGCCGTCGAGGTCACGGCCGTCCGGGGTCGGCGTCCCGGTGGGCTGTTCGGTGAAGTCCATGACGAGCGAGTCCTTCACCCCGAACACGCTGTCCCGGTCGAGCAGCTCGTCGCCGCGCACGAAGATGTGGGTGACCAGGGTGCGCAGGCCGTCGGCGGTGACCATGAAGTGCAGGTGCGAGGCGCGCATCGGGGAGCGGCCGGTCGCGGCGAGCATCGCGCCGACCGGGCCGTCGTGGGGGATCGGGTACGGCGTGGGGGTGACGGCCCAGAAGCGGAAGTCGCCGTCGTCGCCGCTGAACAGGTGCCCGCGGCCGGCGGTGCGGTCGTCGCCGTACTGGACGTCGTAGAACCCGTCCTCGTCGGCCTCCCACACCTCGATCCGGGCGCCGGGGACCGGGTTGCCGCCGGTGTCGCGGACGGTGCCCTCGACCCAGCACGGCTGGCCGGGGGCGCCGGCGGCGATGTCGCCGCCGAGCTCGACGTGCGGGGCGTCCTCGACGAAGAACGGCCCGAACACGGTCGCCTCGGTCGCGTTCGCGTATGCCTGGTTGTTGATCGCGATGGTCTGCATGGAGGCGCCCAGGGTGTCGGAGAGCAGGATGAACTCCTGGCGCCGCTCGTCGGTGATGTGGCCGACGGCGGTGAGGAAGTCGATGCCCTGCTTCCACTCCTGCTCGGTGAGGCGCACCTCGCGGACGAACGCGTGCAGGTGGGTCACCAGCGACCGCATGATCTGCTGGAGCCGGGCGTCGGGCGTGGCGTCGAACGAGTCCAGTACCCGCTCGACCAGCTCGTCCTCCCGGGCGCGCTGCTCCTGCGAGACGTCGGTGTCGGTGGTCATCGGGGTTCGGCTCCTTCCCAGGCATCGTGCAGGAGGCGCTGCAGGTCGTCGGCGGTGACGGCAGCGGGGTTGGTGTCAGGTACGGCGGGCAGGATCGCATCGACCGCCGCCGGAATCTGCGCCTCGTGGAGTCCGTAGTCCCGCAGCGCCCGGGGCGCGTCGAGGCGCCGGCGCAGCGCCTGGAGGCCCTCGATGGCGGTGTCGCTGCCGAAGGCCCGCGCGATGCGGTCGGCGGCGGCGGGGGCGGCCGGCCCGTTGAGCGCGAGGACGTAGGGCAGGACGACGGCGTGGGTCGGGGCGTGCGGCAGGTTGTACATGCCGCCCAGGACGTGGCAGATCTTGTGGTGCAGGCCGGACCCGGCAGAGGCGAACGCGACCGCCGCCAGGTACGCGCCGTAGAGGGTCTCCTCCCGGCCGGGCAGCCCTTCGGGGTCGTCGACGACCTGGGGGAGGCCGGACGCGAGCGCGCGGATGCCCTCGGCGGCCAGCGCCGCGTCGATCGGGTCGGTGCGGGGCGCCCACATGGAGTCCACGCAGTGCGCCAACGCGTTCAAGCCGGATGCGACGCTCAGGCCGACCGGAAGGGAGCGGGTCAGGGCCGGGTCGTAGACGACGGCGTGCGGCAGCACCCGCGGGTCCACGCCGGTGGTCTTGCGGGCGCCCTCGGTCAGCCCCCACACGTTGGTCGCCTCCGAGCCGGCGTACGTGGTCGGCACCGCGATGATCGGTACGCCGGCGGTGAGCGCGATCGCCTTGGCGAGGCCGGTGGTGGAGCCACCGCCGACGCTGACGATCGCGTCGACGTCGTGCTCGGCGGCGGCCGCCCGGGCGCGCTCGGCGACGGGGACCGGGACGTGCATCACGACCTCGTCGTGGACCAGGACGACGGGGAGTCCGGCGCTGATCCGTTCGGCGAGGGCCGATTCGCCGGGCGCGGCGATCACCATCACCCGGGCGGCGCCCAGGCGCTCGACCTCCTGCGCCACCGCGCGGGCTGCGCCGCCGGAGGCGAACCGGACGCGCTGGCCGAGCGTCTCGTGGTCGAACTGCAGGCTCATGCGCGGCTGCCCGGGCCGAGGATCTGGGTCAGCGCGTCGCGCAGTGCCGACTCGGGGTCCGCCGGCAGCGCGGCAGCGCGCCATCCGATGTGCTTGTCGGGGCGCACCAGCAGGGCGCCGCTCTCGTCGATCTCGCGCAGCCTGGACCAGTCGTAGTAGAGGTCGGTGACCTCACGGCCGGGGCCGATGACGACGGTGGCCAGGTCGATGCCGAGGGCGCGGGAGACCTTCTCGGCGGCGTTCTCCCAGGCCTCGCCGGCGATGCCGGTGATGAGGGCGAAGCGGGTGTACGGCGCGAGGTCCATCATGGCGAGCTTATGCCTGTTGTCGCCGACCCAGGCGTGCGGCAGGTGCGAACCGGGCACCGTCGACGCCTGGTAGTACAGGTCCGGGTCGCGGGTGGGTTCGGGCCGGGCAGTGCCGTCGGGGACGACCGCGCTGGACTCGTAGAACTGGCCGAGCTCGACGCCGTGGGCGTTGAACTCGTAGTTCTTCAGCTCCATCGCCTTGACCAGGGCGGCGCGCTTGGCGGCCCCCTCGGGGGTGTTGGCCTTGCGCTCCTCGATCTGGTGGACCATCTCCGCCTCGGTCCTGGCCTCGGTGACGCCGAGCGCGACGAACAGGTCGACGAACTCGCGGCTGGACTTGTTGGCGCGTTTCACGATGCGTTCGGCGACCGGCGCGCGCTCGGTGGAGTAGGTGTCCAGCAGCGAGGGGGACGCCTGGCCCTGCAGTACCGCGGCGAGCTTCCACGCCAGGTTGTAGGAGTCCTGAATGGAGGTGTTGGAGCCCAGCCCGTTGCTCGGTGGGTGCCGGTGGACGGCGTCGCCGGCGCAGAACACCCGCCCGGACTGCAGGTGGGTGGCGTACATCTCGTTGTTGCCCCACAGCGACGTGCCCGTGATCTCCACGTCGAGGTCGGGCATGCCGAGCAGGTTACGCACGATCTGGGTCGCGGCGGCCTCGTCGACGACGGGAGGCTCGTCGTTGATGTCGTAGCCCCACACGATCAGCCACTCGTTCCACGGGCGGACCATGCGGACCAGGCCGGCGCCGATGCCGCCGACGTTGGAGCCGGGTTGGATGACCCAGTACAGCACCGAGGGCCGGTGGTTGCAGTACGCGCTGATGTCGGCCTTGAAGGTGATGTTCATGGAGCCGGCGATGTCCATGGCACCCTCGTAGGGCAGCCCGAGGTCCGCGGCGACCTTCGACCGCGCGCCGTCGGCGCCGATGAGGTACTTCGCGCGAATCGTGTACTGCGGGCCGGTGAGCCGGTCCAGGACCTGGACGTCGACGCCGTCGGCGTCCTGGGTGTGGGAGAGGTACTCGGTGGAGAACCGGGACTGCGTCCCGCGCATCGTCGCGTGCCTGACCAGGATCGGCTCGAGGTAGGTCTGCGGGATGTCGACGGTCAGGCACGGCGAGGCGAGCTGGTAGTCGGCCTCACGCGCGGCGCTGGTGCCCCAGGTGTGGATCCGGCCGATCTCCTCACCGGCGATCGAGGTGCAGAACACGGTGTCACCGACGAGGTGGTGCGGGGTGGCGTCGGCGAGTACCTGGTCCTCGATCCCCATGTCCCGGAAGATCTCCATGGCCCGCTGGTTGGTGATGTGCGCCCGCGGGGTGTTCGCCGTCCACCGGTACTTGGTGATCATGATGTTGGGGACGCCCAGGGTCGACAGGAACAGCGCGGCCGCCGACCCGGCCGGTCCCGATCCGACGATCAGCACGTCGGTCTCGACCGCCGCGGACGTCGGCAGTTCGGTCTCCCCCTGGCCGTCGTTGAACACGGGCATCGGTACACCCTCCTCGGGCCGGACGCGCGCCGGCGCTCAGCGAGCCAGTGTCAGCAGTCGCCACCGTGGCGTCGACATGTGACGCTCATCTCGGCGGGAACCCGAAGCGATGGCCGATCCGCGCAAGCTGTAGGTCAGTCCGGTGTCAGTCCAGTGGGAGGAGCCGGGAGATCAGGGCCCGCCGACGGACGTCGGTGGCGCGCTCCTCGAAGCGGGACCTGAAGGCGTTCGAGAAGTGGGCGGCGGACGTGAACCCGCAGCACCGGGCGACGTCGGCGATCGTCATCGTGGCGGCCGTCGGCTTCCGCAGCAGGTTCCGCGCGGCCTCCAGGCGGCGGCCCAGGACGTATTTGGGCACGGTCGTGCCGGCTTCGGCGAAGACCCGGGAGAGGTGGCGCGGGCTGATGCCGACGGCCGCGGCAACCTGCGGTGCGCTCAGGGCCGGGTTGGCCAGATGCCGGTCGATGTAGGTCTGCGCGGCGGCGCGGTGCGCGGTGGACAGGGCGTCGCGGTCCGCGCCGGTGAGCGCGGCGACCAGTTCCAGCAGGGCCGCCTCGTCGGCCGGGCGCGGGTCGTCGGATCTGGCCGCGGCGCCGACCTCGCGGGCGAGCGCGTGGGCGACGGGGTTGGCACCGGCGGCGAAGTTCACCACCGTCGGGCGCTCGACGTGGTCGATGCCGGTGACGTCGGCGAACACCGTGCGCGGGATCTTCAGGACGAGCTCCTCGAGCCCGTGGGAGAACCCGCGCATGAACGGCCGGTCGGCGTCGTACATCAGCATCTCGCCGGGCTGGACGGTTCGGACCCCGTCGTCGTGGTAGAAGAACGCCTCGCCGACCAGGCTGAAGAACAGTGCCACGGACTCGGCGGGCCGGTGCCTGATCAGCGTCTCGTCACGCTCGACGACGTGGGAGTTGCCGCGCACCCGGGCGAGGTGGATCCGCTCCAGCTGCACGTTGATCTCGGTGGCCTCCAGCACGGCCGCGGTGAGGGTGCGGCAGCGCAGGCCGATGAGCGCCCTGGCGTTGTGGCTCTCCCACAGCTCGACGCGCTGACGTTCGGGCAATCCCACGGTGGAGAACGCCACGGGCACCGCAGGCGTGATCTCCGCCATGGCCGCATTCTAGTGCCGCGTCGGGCGCGAAGCGGATCCGCGCAGCTCAGCCGTCCGGGCGACGATCTCGGCGACCCGGCGGACGGCGGGGGACCGCTCGCCCGCCCGGGTCGCCAGGCCGAGGTCGACGGTCGGTGCGCCGTCGAGTGCCACATAGGAGACGCCGCCCAGGGCGAGGCTGCGGACCGGCTCGGGCACCAGCGCGACGCCGAGGCCGGCCGCCACGAAGACCACCAGGGTGGCGGTCTCGCCGACCTCCATGACCGAGGTGGGGCGAAAGCCCGCGGCGGCGCAGGCGGCGAGCACATGCTCGTGCATCGACGAGCGGTGGCCCGAGAAGTGCATGACGAACGGCTCATCCGCCAGGCGCGCGAGGTCGATGCTGGGCCGTCCGGCGAGCGGGTGCCGATCCGGCAGTACCGCCACCAGGGGCTCACGGCGCAGCGTGCGCACCTCGACCCCGCGCCGGTCCACCCCGTCGGGCCGCAGCACCACGAGGTCGTAGGTGCCGTCGAGCAGCCCGGCCACCAGGGCCGGGCTGAGCAGTTCCCCGTGCAGGTCGAGCTGGACCTCCGGGAGTGCGCTGCGCACCTCGCGTGCGGCCAGGGGCAGCAGGTCGTACGTCGAGGTACCGATGAAGCCCGCCGACACCCGCCCGGCGTGGCCGGAGGCGACCAGCGCCATGTCGCTCGACGCCCGGTCGGCCGACGTGAGGACGGCCCGGGCGTGGTCGGCGAAGCGGCGACCGGCCTCGGTCAGCTCCACCCGGCGGGTGGTGCGGTCGACGAGCGCGACGCCGAGCTCCCGCTCAAGCTGCTTGATCTGCTGGGACAGTGCCGGTTGGGCAATGTGCAACCTGGCCGCGGCCCGACCGAAGTGCTGCTCCTCGGCGAGCGCGGCGAACGAGCGCAGCTGCCGCAGTTCCATGCAACCAGGTTATCAATTGTGCAAGATTCAGTATTGGATTGAATGAACAGCCCGTCGTACGTTTGGGGGCATGCGTTCCGCCTACCTTTATGCCGCGGCCCGCACGCCGTTCGGCCGCTTGGACGGTGCCCTCGCCGAGGTCCGCCCCGACGATCTCGCCACGGTCGCGCTGCGGGGCGTGCTGGACAAGACCCCCGACCTCGACCCGGCGGCGATCGGGGACGTCGTCTGGGGCTGCGCCAACCAGGCCGGCGAGGACAACCGCAACGTCGGCCGGATGGCCGTGCTGCTGGCGGGTCTGCCGGTCTCGGTGCCGGCGACGACGGTCAACCGGCTCTGCGGCTCCTCGCTCGACGCGGCGATGATCGGATCGCGGACGATCGAGGCCGGCGACGCCGACGTCGTCGTGGTCGGCGGTGCCGAGTCGATGACCCGGGCGCCGTGGGTGCTGCCCAAACCGTCGCGTGCGTTCCCAGCCGGGAACATCACGGCGGTGTCGACCACGCTGGGCTGGCGGCTGGTCAACGAGAACATGCCGCCGGAGTGGACGGTCTCGCTCGGCGAGGCCAACGAGCTGCTCGCCGAGCGGTTCGGCATCTCGCGGGAGCGGCAGGACGAGTTCGCCGCCCGCTCGCACAACCTGGCCGACGCCGCCTGGGCGGCAGGCTTCTACGACGACCTGGTGGTGCCGGTGCCCGGCGTCGACCTGCCCCGCGACGAGGGCATCCGCCCCGGGTCGTCGGCCCGGAAGCTGGCCGGGCTGAAGCCGTCGTTCCGCCCCGCCGAGGCCGGCGG
This sequence comes from Dactylosporangium sp. NPDC005572, assembly GCF_040605515.1. Lineage (NCBI taxonomy): Bacteria > Bacillati > Actinomycetota > Actinomycetes > Micromonosporales > Micromonosporaceae > Dactylosporangium > Dactylosporangium sp. NPDC005572. The sequence goes on from NZ_JBEXCY010000013.1 coordinate 83,937, forward strand.
CACCATCACCGCCGGCAACGCCTCGCCGCTCAACGACGGCGCGTCGGCCGTGCTCCTCGGCTCCGAGGCCGCCGCGGACCGGATCGGGCGGGCTCCGCTCGCCCGCGTCGCCGGTCGCGGCGTGTCGGCGGTCGAACCGCCGATGTTCGGCTACGCCCCCGTCGAGGCGGCCGGCCAGGCGCTGGCCCGGGCCGGCATCACCTGGGCCGACATCGCCGCGGTCGAGCTCAACGAGGCATTCGCCGTCCAGTCGGTCGCGTGCGTCGACGCGTGGCTCGCCCACGGGCTGGCCGACCCCGGGATCGTCAACGCCAAGGGCGGCGCCATCGCCATCGGCCACCCGCTCGGCGCCTCGGGCGGCCGCATCCTCGCCACCCTGGCCGCGCGCCTGCAGGAGTCCGGCGACCGGTACGGCGTCGCGGCGATCTGCATCGGCGTCGGCCAGGCGCTCGCCGTGGTGCTGGAGAACGTGTCATGAGGACCACGATCTGCGACACCACGGCCCAGGCGGTCGCCGGGATCCAGGACGGATCGACGGTCCTGGTCGGCGGCTTCGGCATGGCCGGGATGCCGGTGCAGCTCATCGACGCGCTCATCGAGCAGGGCGCCACGGACCTCACGGTGGTGTCCAACAACGCCGGCAACGGCGACACCGGCCTCGCGGCGCTGCTGGCGAACGGCCGGGTCCGGAAGATCGTCTGCTCGTTCCCGCGCCAGTCCGACTCGTGGGTCTTCGACGGCCTGTACCGCCAGGGGCGCATCGAGCTCGAGGTCGTGCCGCAGGGCACGATCGCGGAGCGCATGCGTGCGGCGGGAGCCGGCATCGGGGCGTTCTTCTCGCCCACCGGCGTCGGCACACCGCTGGCCGAGGGCAAGGAGACCCGGCAGATCGACGGCCGGACCTACGTCCTCGAGCATCCGATCAAGGGCGATGTCGCGCTCATCGGTGCGCACCGCGCGGACCGGATGGGCAACCTGGTGTACCGCAAGACCGCCCGCAACTTCGGTCCGGTGATGGCGACCGCGGCCACGCTGGTGGTGGCCCAGGTACGTGAGGTGGTCGAGACCGGCGAGCTCGACCCCGAAGCAGTCGTGACGCCGAGCATCTACGTCGACCGGGTGGTGGCGGTATGAGCCTGGACAAGCACCAGATGGCGGCGCTGGTCGCCAGGGACATCCCGCCCGGCGCCTACGTCAACCTCGGCATCGGCCAGCCCACACTCGTCGCCGACCACCTCCCGGCCGACTCGGGCGTCGTGCTGCACACCGAGAACGGCATGCTCAACATGGGACCCGCGGCCACCGCGGACGAGATCGACCTCGACCTCACCAACGCCGGCAAGACCCCCGTGACCGAGCTGCCCGGGGCGGCGTACTTCCACCACGCCGACTCCTTCGCGATGATGCGCGGCGGCCACCTCGACGTCTGCGTGCTCGGCGCCTTCCAGGTCTCAGCCACCGGCGACCTCGCCAACTGGCACACCGGAGATCCGGACGCGATCCCGGCCGTCGGTGGTGCGATGGACCTCGCCATCGGCGCCAAGAGCGTCTACGTGATGATGACCCTCTTCGCCCGGGACGGGACACCGAAGCTGGTGCCGCAGTGCACCTACCCGCTCACCGGCGTCGGGTGCGTCGACCGCGTCTACACCGACCTCGCCACGTTCCTCATCACCGGCGACGGCGTCGTCGTACGCGAGACGTTCGGGATCTCCTTCGACGAGCTGAGCGAGAAGCTCGCAGCGCCCCTCCTGCGCGCACCCGCAGCGCTGCCTACCAGCCCAGGTCCCCGAACTCGTCCGTGAAGGTGCCGGTCGGTCCGTCCGTGCCGAGCGTGGCCAGGCGCACGACCGTCCTGGCGCTTTCCGTCACCGGTCGTCCGACTCCGAAGGCGGCGGTCATGTCGGTGGCGGTGGTACCGGGCTCGAGTGCGTTGAACTTGATGCCCGGCTGGGACTTGGCGTACTGGACCGTGAGCATGGTGGCTGCCGACTTGGACGCCGCGTAGAGCGCCAGCGGCATGTTGAACTCCGGCCGGTCGGGATTGTTCACCGCCCAGAACGAGCCGAGGCTGCTCGAAAGGGTGACCACCGTGGGGTTCGACGACTTTCGCAGCAGTGGCAGTGCCGCCTCCGTCACCCGGACGATGCCCACCGCGTTGGTGTCGAACACGCGGAGGGCGGTTGGTCCGTCGATGACGCCGGCCCCGAGGATGCCCGCGTTGTTCACCAGGACGTCGAGCCGCCCCTCGGCCGAGTCGATGGCTGCCAGCGCCCCGTTCACCAACGCGTCATCGGTCACGTCGAGCTGCACGAATCGTGCGCCCAGCGCCGCCGCGGCCTGCTCACCGCGTTCGACGTCGCGTGCGCCGACGTAGACGACGTGGCCCAGTTCAAGCAGCTGTCGGGCGGTCTCGAAACCGATGCCCTTGTTCCCGCCGGTGATCAGCGTGACGGTCATGTGTCTCCTCCAGGTACGCGGCGCCATTTTGTACTGATCGGTTGCGACGTCACCGTAGCAGGTTTTGTACTGATCGGTCGGTGAGCCGGATCACGATTTGTACCGAGCGGTAGGCTGGACCCATGCGCAGTGAGACACCCGCCGTCGGACGACCGCGGGCCTTCGACGAGGCGACGGTCCTCGACCGGGCCACCGAGGTGTTCTGGCGACACGGCTACGAGGGCGCGTCGCTCAGCGCCCTCACCAGCGCGATGGGTATCAACCGGCCGAGCCTGTACGCCACGTTCGGCAGCAAGGAGCAGCTGTTCCAGCGCGCCTTCGCCCGATACCACGAGCACCAGGTGGCCACCGCCCGCGCCGCACTCGAGCAACCCACCGCGTACGCCGCCATCGAAGCGTTCCTGCGCTCCAGCGCCGACGGCCTCACCGCCGGTGATCACCCCGCGGGCTGCCTGTCCATCCAGGGAGGCCTGGCCTGCTCACCGGAGAACAGCCGCATCTCCGGGATCCTGGCCGCCGGCCGGGCCGCCACCGAGTCCGCCGTCGAGGCACGACTGTCCCGCGCGGCGCAGGAGGGAGACCTCCCGGCCGGCATGGACGTCCGGGCGCTGGCCCGATTCGTGATGGCGCTCAGCGAGGGCCACGCCGTCCACGCCGCGGCCGGCGCGAGCCGCGAGGATCTCCAGGCCTCCGTCGACATCGCCCTGCGAGCCGTCGCGCTGCACTCCTGAGCCCAGGCAACCGCGCCGCTTCGCGATCTTCACGTGGTTTAAGATCTTCGATGACATGCGAACGCACCGAATTGCCTGGGGTATCGCCGGCGCGGCGGTAGTGGTGCAGTATGTGTTGCTGTCGGTCTATCTTACCCGAGCCGCGGATGCGCCCAGCTTCTTCGACCTCTACGACACGATTGTCGCCTGGCGGGCGCCGTTGCAGGTGGCCGGTTATGCGGTCTGGTTCACGGTCGTGGCGGCTGCCGGCTTCACCGTGGTCCGCGTTGTGCGCGCCGGCGGTCCGCGCAGTCGGTCGCTGCTGGTGCTGTGGTCGGCCGGGTTCGCAACCACAGTCGCCATCGGTGTTCGGCACGGCATTGTGGCCCCGTCGGGCGGTGCCGGCATGACGATGCTGCCGGGCGGTGCGGCACCCGGGACTGAGCAGGCACTGCAGATGGCCCGAGGTGTCGTACCTCCGCAGGTGCCGGTCCAGGGCGTTGCTGCATTGCTGTTGATGGGTTTCGTCGTCGCGATGGGTATCGCGATAGTCCCTTCGAAGCAGTAAGCGGTTAGCCGCTGCTCGGGAGCGCTTCGGTCGGCCAGTTGAGGATCTTGGCACCCAGCACCGCGGCCTGCAGGGTGAAGCGGTGCGCGGGGTCGCCCGCGTCGTAGCCGGTCAAGGTCCTGATCCGGTGCAGCCGGTAGGTCACCGTGCGGACTGATACGTGCAGCCGTTTGGCGGCTTCAGTGGCAACCCCGCCGGTGGCGAAGTAGGCGTCCAACGTCTCCAGCAGCGGTTCGGCGCCGCCGCGGGCCTGTGCCAGCGGGGTGAGCACCGCGGAGATGAGGTCGACGATGGCGGGCAGGTCGCGCAGGAGCACCCGGTAGACCAGGAGGTCGTGTGCGGTGATGACGGTCTTGTCGGTGCGCAACCGTCTGGCCATCGTCAATGCTTCGCGGGCCTCTTCGTAGGAGCGTGCGATGCCGTACAGGCCGGGGTGTGGGCGACCGACCGCGACCCGCCACGGTCGTCCATGTCGGAGGCGGTTGAGCTCGTCGTGCATCAGCTGTCCGAGGCCGCTGTCCCGGCCGACGGGTGTGGTCCGGCCGGCCGCGGCGGTGTCGGTGGCCTCAGCCGGGGCGAGGACGACGAGCAGGCCCTCCTTGGTCGCGACCAGGACGTCGCGGTCGCCGAGGCGGTCGAAGACGACCGCCTCCAGAGCGCTGATCGCCGCGCCTGCGTCCGGCAACCGCCGGCTCGGCGAAGCCAGGGCCACCTGGTGCACGCGGGCGAGGTCGAGCCCGAACGGCTCGGCTCGCTCGACGAGACTGCCGAGATCCGAGTCCCCGCGCAGGAGGTCGTCGATCAGCTCCCGGCGCAGCGTCTCCTCCCGGCGCACCAGATCCCGTCGTGCGGTCGCGTAGCCCTCAGCGAGCGTGGCGACCGCGTCGTCGACGACGTGCAGCACGGCCGCCGCGGCCGCCCGGACGACCTCGCTGTCCTGGGAACGCACCACATTGGGCAGGTCGTGCCACAGCCGCCGCGCCGACGACAGGTACAGCTGCACCACCCGTCCGGCCGAGATGCCCTGTTCGGCGGCCTGCCGGCCGAGCTGGCCGACCGCGTCGAGCTCGGCACGCTTCGGGCGGCGTCCGGTGACGGCAGCATCGGCCAGCAGTGGCAGGTAGTCGCCGAGGAGTTGCTCCGGAACACCGCCGGCGTCCTGCGCGGCAGCGGCTGCGACCTCGGCCAACCACGCCTGCTGTGCGGGCGGCGGTGCGGGCAATGCGGCACGTCGCCGCCGGCCGCTGTCGCCCACGCCGTGCTCACCCCTCACCCGCATGTACTCCTGGAGCCTCCACGGTGATCGCCTCGGCAGCCGACCGAGCGGCCCTCTTGATTGCCGGTCATCGGCAGTCTAGACCGGCTGGGCCGTGCGCCGTGGCGCTGTGTGCAGCGGAGATGCCCACGGTGCGGCCGGCCGAGGCGGGGACCGGCCGGCGTGGGTGCCGGCCGGCGTCGCATTCGGGGCAACTGGTCGCTGCCGGCTGCCGTACCAGGTGGTCGATCGCAATGTCGTTCGTGCATCGCGTGCAGACGCCGTATCGGCCCTGTTCGAGAGCGTCCAGGGCGAGCTCGATGTCGTCGAGCCGGCGGCGGGTGACAGCAGCCAGCGTGGACGTGTCGAGGTCACCCGGATCGCCAGGTTCCCGTGGCGGTATGGCGAGAAGACGAAGCTGCGTGTGGTACCGGCCGCGATGCTCTTCCAGCACGAGGCGCAGGACGTCAAGCTCTCGCCGCCTGCCGAGGCTGTACACGGTTGATCTCCCTCTTGCTGTGGTGCGTGCCGTTGCCCGACCGGGGCCGCTCACTGGTTGCGGGCCTGGCAGGGTACGCAGAACCGGGCATGTGGCAGGATCTCCAGCCGGGCGCTGGGAATCGGGCCGGTGCAGCGCTCGCAGCGCCCGTAGCTGCCCGCGGTCACGCGTGCCAGCGCGGCAGTGATCTCCTCGATCGCATGACGGGCCGCCTTGGTGCGTGCGGCGAGGGTGTCCGGATCCTCGCCGGTGCTGCCCGGGTCGGCCGCGGTCGCGGCGAGCATTGCGAGTTCCTCGGAGTGGTGGCGGAGCTGTGCCTCGAGCGACTGCCGCAGCGTCTCGGTGGTCGGGTCGGTGCCGATGCTCATCGGTTCTCCCATCAGGCTGTCGGAACGGGACGGGGGCCAGGCGTTCGTCGGTCAGGGACGGCGGGCGTCGTGACGCAGCACGGAGAGGGCCGCCAGCCCCGCGCCGCGCACGGCGGCCACGTGCGGTGCGGCGGGACTGCGCACCGAGGTGCCGGCCGCACCGGCGATTCGGGCGGCCAGCCGCGGACGGGCCGCGCCCCCGCCGACGAGGAGCAGGCCGCCGCGTACCGCCGCGGCGATCGCCTGACGGTGGCCGGCCTGGCGGCGTACCTGGCCGATGAGGTCGGTGACGGCGGCGATGATCGCCGCATCGGGGTCGGTGCCGCCATCGTCGTCGTGCAATCCGACGTCATGCCGTCGAGCGGCGACGATCACTCCGCCCGAGAGTACGGCGATCTCGGTCAGGCGTGCGCCCACATCAGCGATCAGCAACGGGCCGGCCGCTGCGCCGGAACCCATCGCGGCGGCGCGCACGGTGTCAACGATGAGCAGCCGTGCCGGCTCGAGCACGCTCGTCAGTACCTCGCGCAAGGCCAGTTCGGCCTGTGCGTTGCTGCCGACCGGCCGGCAAGCCACCACCACGACGCCGGTGGGTAGCGGTTGTTGCCGGTCACGGAGAAGCCCGGACAGCACCGCGCGCACCGCCTCCGCGTCGATGATCCGGCCGCGGACGACCGCGGCGGACCGTTCCGCGGCGGCCGGCGTCGGGTTGGTGGCGCGCAACCTGCCGTGGCCGGACAACCAGATTCGGGTACTGGCGCTGCCGACATCGACCCCGACCGCTGCGGGCCCGAGCGGCCTGGCGCAGCCGTCGGGAAGGTTCATCCCGGCCCGGCGCCGACGGGCGTCCCGGCGCGCCAGGGCAGCAGTGTTGTCAGTCGGTGCGGTGAACACTGGTGATCCTCTCGAGTAACCCGACGCCGTACACGGCGGTGCGGAGGTGCGCTGATTCCCGGATCGGGCACGGCGACAGCGGACCGAACGGTCGAGCGGTCAGCCGGGTCGCCCGGCGGTACCGGTTGCTGCGTGCTGCGTCGGCCGCAACCTCGGCCCGACGGTCAACAGCCGATGGTCGACAGGCCGTTGCGGCCGGGCGGCGACAAGGGTCGGCGCATACGCCGTTCGCCGACGGCACCTGGCGAGGCTGATCCGATCCGGGGCGAACTGCTCTGCACCGGGCAGGCCGCGACGGGCATGGCACACCACGTGCCGTGGAACGCGCCAGTCGTCATCGTCACCACCCCTGCGATACGCGCCGAACGGAATCTCCAGGATCGACGGCCGGGCCCTCGATGCGCACCGCCTCCGGTCGGCAAGCTCAGGTCGGCCGGATTGCCGACCACCGGCAATCCAGCGCCGACCCGGTGTCGACGGCTGCGGTGGCCCTGTGGGCGTCCTCAGCCACCGTCGGAGCCTTCCGGCGGGGCTGTCTCCGAGCGCCGGCGCCAGGGCCGTACGCCGATCGACACCGCGACGAGCAGCACCGCGGTCGTCGCGCTCAACCAGCCGCCGAGCTCGCCGTGCGGGGCGGCGAAGGTCAGCGCGACACGGTGGTCACCGGCGGGCACGGGGACAGCGACGACGCCGTGGTCGGCGGGCAGCAGGGGAACGGGCCGTCCGTCGACGGTCGCGGTCCACCCGGTCTGGTCGGCGTCCGCGACAACGAGATAGCCGCTGGTCTCAGCCGATACGGCGACGTCGATGACGTCGGTGTCGTCGGCGTCGATCCGCAGTTCGGCGTCGCCGCCGCCGGACGGGGCAGCCGGTCCGGACAGCAGCACGGTTCGCGCGTCCACCGCACCGGCTGCGAGCATCTCCAGGCGGCGGTCCGGGGATGGTTCGACGACCGCACTGCCGGCCCAGCGGATTCGCGGCAAGGCGCGGTGACGTTCGTAGATGACGGTCGAGCCGGCGTACGCCAGCCGCAGCCCGTCGTCGTCGGCGGCGACGGTCGGGACGGTGACCGACCCGGCGTCGGACTGCACCTGGACGGCGGCTGTGCCGCTGAGGGTCAGGGTGACCGCTGCCGGCCCGTCGAGTTCGAACTCTGCGACCGGCAGCAGCCAGGGCTGTCCCGCGGTCAGCTCGGGGACCGGGTAGCTGGTGTCGGCGACGGCCGCTCCCGCGCCGTCGCGGACCGTGATCCGCAGGCGAGCGTCGGGCGGACCCGAGAAGGTGTCGGCCGGGATGATGCCGATGCCGCGAATGCTGCCGGACAGCGTGGCGGCGACGGTGACCGGTCGGTCGGGTTCGAGGGTCGTCGTGCTGTCCGCGAGGGGCTGCGCGGCGGGAGATCCGAAGATCGTGGCCGACGGCGCGGTGACGAAGTATCTGACTCCGAGGCGGTCCAGGATCGTGCTGGTCGCTTGGGCGACGTCGGCGTCGAATATGACGTAGGTCGGCGACGGCACGGCGGTTCCCGGTGCGGCGCCGAGCAGTTCGGCGAACGACCGCTGCAGGAACGCGTGGCCGTTGAGGGAGCGCAGGCGGTACGCGGTGCCGGTGCCCATGATGAGCGCGTCGCCGGCCGCGGCGAACCGCTCGTGGCCCAGGCCGTCGGCGAGGTACCGGTGGGTGTCGGTGACCGGGTAGAACGTGGCCCGCGACGACTGGGGCCAGTACTGGTGCACGAACCACCCGGCCTGGCCGCCGATCTGCAGGAGCAGCGCGCCGGCGGCTATCGGCGCGGCCGCTCGACGCCACCGTGACGAGCTCACTCGACGTCCGGGACGGGCCCACCGGGTGACAGCGACGCACAGGACGGCGCAGCCGATCAGCACCCCGCCGGCGAGGACGGCCCGCTCGTAGCCGCCGACCGCGGCATGCGCGGCGGCGATCTGCCGGCCCCGCCAGACCAGGGCGACCGCCCCGGCCACGACGAGCAGCCACACCGCCGCAGGTACCAGCCACCAGCGGCGGTGCTCGGCCGCCCGTGAACGGCTCGTCAACAGCAGCTCGAATCCGACCGCGCCGAGCGCGGCGAGCAGGAAACCGAGGACGCTGCGGGCCCGGCCGATGAAGTTGCCCGAGAACACGCCACCGACACCCGGCGCGTGCTGTGCCATCGCCAGCAGCGGCCCACCGGCGAAGATCAACACACCCCAGAGCAGGATGCCGCCGACGAGGAAGGCCCACACGCCCGGGGGAAGGCCGACCCGGCCCGATCGGGCCAGTCCGATCGCCGTTACGGCAAGGACGAGCGTCGCGGCACCCGTGTAGCACAGCGACTCGACGATGTTCGTACCGAGCAGGAACGGCTGCCGGTTCGGATCGGCTGTGCCGAGCGCGAACGGGGCCACCGCGGTGACGAGGCCGGTGGGGTCGAGATGCTGGCCCGGGGTCTGTGCACGGCCCTCGATGTACCAGGACCGGTAGAACCCGACGAACGGCAGCAGCTGGAACGCGGCGAGCCCGAACCCGGCCAGGACGCCGCCGGCGGTGCCCGCGAGCCGCACTGCCGCGGTGCGCAGCCATGCCGAGTGCTGCGCCGCCACGCGGGCCAGCGTGTAGCCCCCGGCGGTGAGCAGCGTGTATCCGGTCACCGCAGGGAAGCCACCCAGCAGCATCGCCGCAACCGGTACCGCGATCAGCGCCGCGTCACGTGCCCGGCGCAACTGCAGGAACCGCTCGACGGTCCAGAACGTCGCCGGGATGAACGCGGCCACCTGGGTCTGCGGGAAGTCGAGCCAGACGAGCATGAATGCGCTGGTGGCGAACATCAGTCCACCACCGAGCGCCGCGGGCCGGCTCAGCTGCCACCGGCGCAGCAGCAGGAAGCCGCCGCCGACCGCGCACGCGATTTCGAGCAGTTCCTCGTACGCCGGTGCCAGCCACGTCGGCAGCAGGTAGTACGGCAACGACAGCGGCGAGAACAATGCGTTGTTCGGTACCGCCGCGAGGGGTGTCCCGCCCGCCTCGTACGGGTTCCAGCCGGCGATCTCGCCCCGGTCGAGTGCGTCCTTGAACAGCATGCCGCTCGGCAGTTGGGCGGTGTAGATGTCGTCGAGCCAGGTGTTGTCGACCCGCTCGCGCGCTATCCCGGCCGCCGCGTACGGGCTGCCCGCGATCATCTCGTCCGTCGGCGCCAGCACCGTTCGCCCGCTGAGCGGGCCGGCCAGCCCCCACAACGCGAACAAGGCCACCGCCAACACGGCGACGACGGACAGCGAGCGCCCGGGTGCGCCGGCGGTGGTGGGGTGCGCTGACATGGTGAGGCTCCCGCCCGCGGCGGCCTTGTTCATCGGCCTTCGCCCGCACATCGAGGAGGAAGCCGCTTACCTGCGGCGATGACCCGGGCGTCTCGTGTGGTTCGGGTGGCTCCGGCCGGGGCGAGGAGGTGTCGCCCGCAGGATCCGGGGGAGCGGGGCCTGGCACCGGCGCACCGGCGCCACTTCTGGCCGGTCGGCGGCGAACGCCTCGACCTCGCCCTGGGATGCAGGTTGTTCGGGCACGCCCTGCAGCGTTCTCCGCGAGTGTGGCGGACGTACCGCGCTTCTGTGGCGATCACATGACGAAATCCGCGGACGCCGCGCCGTTCGCTTGCCGATCGACGGCGTCCAGCGGTGAGATCTTCTGGTGATCGATATGGCGCGGGTTGTGAGATGGTGTTCCGCTGTAACGCAGTCGCGGGTGTTCGAGGTGGCGATCGTGCTGCTGATCGGGGCCAACGCGCTCGTCCTCGCCGTCGAGACCTATCCACATCCCGGCACGGTCGGCGCGCTGCTGGACGAGCTGGAATGGGGCTTCCGCATCGCGTTCGTCACCGAGATCGCGATCCGCATCCTCGCCCACGGCCGCCGGCCCCAGGACTTCTTCAAGCAGGGCTGGAACGTCTTTGACTTCATCGTGATCGCGGCCGCGTTCGTGCCAGGCCTCCACGGCGACTCGGCCGCACTGCGGGTGATCCGCATCGCGCGGGTGGTCCGCCTGGTCCGCTTCTCGCCCGGCCTCCGCACGATCGTGACCGCGTTGCTGCGCAGCCTCCCCGGCGTCGGTGGCTTCCTCGCCCTGGCCCTGGTCACGCTCTACGTGTACGGGATGGCCGGGTGGCTGATCTTCGGCGAGGCCTATCCGCAGGAGTACGGGACCATCGGCCGTGCCGTGCTGACCCTGTTCGTGCTGCTGTCGCTGGAGACCCTGCCGGAGCTGATCGAGCAGGGGCTGGAGCTGTCACCCTGGACGCTCGTCTACTACATGAGCTTCGTCCTGCTGACCGCGAACCTGCTGATGAACATCCTCATCGCCGTCATCGTCAACTCGATGGAAGAGGCCCGCCGCCTCGAGATGACCGACGGCCTGTCGCCGGACTACGACGCCAACGGCGACGGCGTCCCCGACGAGATCGACCGCATCGCCATCAGCCAACGCCTCGACGACCTGCGCACGCTCCTGCAGGAGCTGGAACGAGACCTTCGCATCGATCGCGGGACCGGGGATCGCACAAGCTGATGACAGGTTGTCCCGACTAGACTGCCGGATCTAGCAGGTAGTAGCGATGTCAACGGGGGCGGCGATGCGTACCGACGATCGGATCGAACGGGCCAGAGAAGTCTATGAGCGGGCAGTGTTCGGTGGCGACACCAGCGCGCTGGTCGACGCCGAACAGGGATTGGACGCGGTCGAGGCCGATGTGGCGTTGGCGCGTGGGCTGATGCTGCATGCGCGGGTTCAGAGTGCGACCGTCGACGCCGGGTCGTTGCCCGCCGAGGATCCCGCTGAACTGCCGCTGTTTGAGCGTGCGCTTGCGTTGTACCGGGCACTGGGGGATACGCGCGGCGAGGCCGAGGCATTGTTCTGGATCGGTTGTCTCCACCAGTTCATCCGGCGTGACAACGAGACCGCGGTTCCGTACCTCGAGCGGTCCTGCCGGCTGGCGGCGCAGACCGGCGACACGGCGACCCGGTCCGAGGCGCTGCGGCACCTGGGCATCGCGGCGCACGCCGCCGGCCGGCTGGACGAGGCGCGGGAGCGGCTGGAGGAGTCGTCCCGGCTGCGCCGGGAGGTCGGGGCGCTGCCGGGCCTGGCCTCCAACATGATCGGGCTGGCCTACATCGCCACCGCCCAGGACCGTCGCGCGGACGCGTTCGCAACGCTCGACGAGGCGGATGCCATCGCACGCGCGCAGGGTGCGCACGCCATCGTGCGGCACATCGAGCAGGCGAGAACGCAGATCTGACGTGCGGCCACGGCGTCGATCGTCACCGTCCGTACGCACTCCGGCCGGCACAGACTCACGGGCTGTGCGACCAGTTCAGTCCTCCTCCCGTTCGATCGCCTCCAGCAACATCTGGGCGGATTCATCGTTCCAACGGCCGCCCGGGTCGGCGGCGATGCGCACCTCGGCCAGGAACGCCGCCTTCTCGGCCGCGGTGCGCTCACCCGGGCGGTAGTAGACGGCCGAGAGCGCCTCCAGGATCAACATGTAGCACCGGTGATCGTCGGCGGTGCGCGCCATCGTCAGCAGTTGCTCCCACGCGCCGGGCAGCATCAGTGCGCAGAGTTCGGCGGGATCGCCGAGATGGTAGTAGGCGAAAGGGCGGTCGACCCTGAGCGCGGCCTGGATCAGGCTCTCCAGGACCGCTGGAGTGGTGCGGCTCATCCAGCCCAGGACCGCGGCCGACCGTCTGATGTCCTCGGCGTCGCCGTTGCGCAACTGGGCGAGGGCTGCGGCGAACGCGTCCTCGTCAGGGCGCAGAGCATCGCACACGCCGCACGCGCACAGCTCCAGGGCGGCCTCGTAGGCCGCCCGCTCGTCCACGGAGAGCTCCTCGATCGGGAGCCACCGGTCGTCGGCGTAGAGGCCGTCGGAGTCGATCTGCCAGACGACGCCACGCAGCACGACGAACCGGTCACCGGCCGGCGCGGCCTCGCCCCGCTCGGGCTGCTCCTGCGTGATGGTGACACCGGACTGGCGGGCCGCCCCCCGCACGTAGGGCCATTGGACGGCGACGGCGAGCCCGAACCAGTGCAGCCACGCGTTCGCCGACCGGTGGCAGACACCGGTCAGGTCGGGAAACCACCAGTTCGCGGTCGTGGCCCCGGCATCCTGCGGGTTGCCGGCCGGGTCGGCGTGCTCCAGGTAGGAGTGCACGTCGGCGTACTGCGGCCCGACCGTGTAGTTGTGCACGAAGTTCTGGACAAGGTTCCAGGTCGACTCCCGGAACGCATCGACGTTCCCGTCGCCGCTGACGCGAAGTGCATAGCCGACTGCTCCCATGGACGGCCACGGTAGCGATCTTGCGCAACCGTGGGGGAGGACGGGGCAGCACGGAGCGGCGCAGCGCCATACGATCATGCTGCGGCTCAGTCGGGAGGCTGACGATCGGGCCGTGAACGAACGGGGGAAATGCGTCGATGCCGATCGATCCGCAAGTCCAGCAGATACGCGCCGGCAGGGAGCGCGGCAGGGTTGCCCCGCTGTACTCGATGAGCGTGGAGGCGGCCCGGGCCGCCGACCTGGCCTCGATCCGCGCTGCCGACGGTGACCCGGAGAAGGTGCACGAGGTCGTCGAGCACTGGCTGCCCGCACCGGGCGGGAAGGTGCTGCTGCGGGTCTACCGGCCCAGCGCCGAGCCGTCGCTGCCGGTGCTGATGTATTTCTTCGGCGGTGGCTGGGTCCTCGGCACCGTCGACACGGCCGACGGCATCGCCCGCAGCCTGGCCAACGCGGCCGGTTGCATCGTCGCGGTCGCCGACTACCGGCTCGCGCCCGAGCACCCGTTCCCGGCGGCGATCGAGGACTGCTGGGCCGCCGCCGAGTGGGTGGTCGACAACGCGGCGGCGATCGGCGCCGATCCGGGCCGCGTCGCGGTGGGCGGCGACGGCGCGGGCGGCAACCTGGCCGCCGCGCTGACCCTGATGGCTCAGGAGGCCGGCGGCCCGCGGTTGGCCGGGCAGTTGCTGGTCTGCCCCAGCACGGACCTGTCCGATGCGACCGCCGCGGACGAGTCGATGCGTACCAGCGACGACCCGTACCTGTTCAACCGGCACTCGGTCGCGTGGTACCGCTCGCAGTACCTGCCCGACCCCGACGACGCCTACAACCCGCTCGCCTCGCCGCTGCAGGCCGAGCGCCTGGCCGGGCTGCCGCCCGCGCTGGTCATCACCGCCGAGTACGATCCCTGGCGCGATCAGGGTGAGCGCTACGCGGCGCGGCTGGCCCGGGACGGGGTCCCGGTCGCCGTCACCCGCTACGAGGGCATGATCCACGGCTTCTTCGCGATGTCCGCCGCCCTGGACGGGGGCAAGGTCGCGCTGGCCCAGGCGGCGAAGCAGCTGCGAGTCTGGTTCCAGGGCTGATCACCCGGCCGGCTGGCCCCCGGCGCGCTCGCGCAGCAGGGCCACCCCGTCGCCGGTCAGGTCGTCGCAGTACGCGCCGCGGCCGGTCATCGCCATCGTCAGGGCCAGTGTCGGCCCGCTCACCAGGGGGCCGGCGCCGGTCGCGAACCTGCCGTCGGTCGCCTCCAGCCGCAGCCCGCGGATGCGGCCCCTGGCCAGCACGACCTGGTCGCTGCCGCAGTAGTAGCCGGCGAGCTGGGTGAGCGTCTCGATCGGGTAGGCGCGCACGATGCCGAGCGGGCGGCGGATGTCCTCGCCGTGCACGATCGTCTCGCCGAGCATCGCCGGCAGCGGCAGCCACGGCATCGTCCGGCTCGGGACGACACCGCGGAACCGGCGCAGGGTCTCGTCGGCGTCCGCGCCGAGCTGCTCGTCGAGGCGCATCCGGACCTGCCGGTCGAAGTCGAACCGGCAGCGGACGACGCCCGCCAGCCATCGCCACCCGTTGAGGCTCGCCCCCGCGGTGAGGTGGGCGAGCACCTCGCGCACGGTCAGCCCGGCGCACAGGGACGGGGTTGCGAACCGCTCGGCGCTGACGTCGGCGAGGTCGTCGGCCAGCGCCGCCCGCTCGGCGAAGATGCGGGCCCAGGTCGTGTCGTCGCTCATGCCTGGTACGACTACCCGCAGGCGCCGGAATCGTCGCTCAGGACCGCGCGCGTTCGCGCTGACGGAGCTCGCGGCGCAGGATCTTGCCGGAGGCCGCCTTCGGGATCGCGTCGATGAGCTCCACGCGGCGGACCTTCTTGTACGGGGCGACCAGTCCGGCCACGTAGTCCATCACCGCCTCCGCGGTGAGCGTCGCGCCTGGCATCGGCACCACGAACGCCTTCGGGATCTCGGTGTTGTCGTCGTCGTACACGCCGATGACGGCCGCGTCGGCGATGTCCGGGTGGCCCAGCAGCAGGGCCTCCAGCTCGGCCGGGGCGACCTGGTAGCCCTTGTACTTGATGAGCTCCTTGACCCGGTCGACGATGAACCAGTTGCCGTCGGCGTCGACGCGGGCGATGTCGCCGGTGTGCAGCCAGCCGTCGGCGTCGATCATCGCGTCGGTGTCGTCGGGGCGCCCGAAGTACCCCAGCATCACCTGCGGCCCGCGGATCCACAGCTCGCCGGCCTCACCGGCAGCCGCGTCGGCGCCGCCGGCCACGTCGACGAGGCGCGCCTGCGTCGACGGGAACAGGCTGCCCACGCAGGCCGGCGGCTCGTCGGCGGCCCCGTCGACGTGGATGTGCGAGCCGGGCGACAACTCCGTCATCCCGTACGCCTGGCCGATCTCCACCCCGAGCCGCTCGGCCACGGCGGCCTGCAACGCGGCGTCGAGCGGGGCCGCGGCGCAGATGATCCGCTTGAGGTGCGACAGGTCGAGGTGGCCGACCTTGGGGTGCTTGGCGAGCACCAGCATGACCGGCGGCGCGAGGTAGGCGTGCGTGATCCGGTCGCGTTCGAGGCTCGTGAGGAACGCGTCGAGGTCGAAGCGCGGGTGCACGTAGACGGTGGCGCCGCGCATGAGGGCGTTGTTCAGCAGCACCGCCATGCCGTAGATGTGGAAGAACGGCAGGATGGCGATGATGCGGTCGCCCTCGTCGATGCGGTGCAGCCCGGCGATCTGCTCCAGGTTCGTGCTGATGTTGCGGTGGGAGAGCATGACGCCCTTGGGGACGCCCGTGGTACCGCTGGAGTACGGCAGCACGGCGACGCCCGTGGCCGGGTCGACGGCGGGCGCCGGCGCCGCCCCGTCGCGCAGCAGGCCGAGCACCGAGCGGTGCCCGTCGGCCTCGTCGCAGACGAGCACCTCGATCGCCGTGCCGGTCTCGGCCCGCACCCGCTCGGCCGCGTCCCGCGCCGCCGGGAGCACCGCCGACACCGTCACCAGCAGCCGCGCCCTGGAGTCGACGAGTTGCTTGGCGATCTCCGGCGCGGTCGCGAGCGGCGACAGCGTTGTGACGGTGCCGCCGGCGCGGGTGGTGGCGTAGAAGACGACCGGGAACAGCACCGTGTTCGGCGAGTGCAGGGCGACGACGTCACCGGCGCCGATGCCCTCGGCCGCCAGCCCGGCGGCGAGCCGCTCGACGAGCACGGCCAGCTCCCCGTAGGTGATCGTGCGCCCGGAGACCGCGTCGACCAGCGCGGGCAGCGCCCCTCGTTCGGCGGCCCGGCCGAGCACCCGGTCGTGGATGAGCTCGTCGACCACAGCCACGTCCGGATACCTGCTGCTGTAGATCATTGCCGACCTCCCGCGCCGGTGTGTTGCCGGACAGCATGATCGGCCGGGCTGGCGCGGTCAAGACGGGGGGCGACTGAACCCTCACCCATCGTGGAGGCCCAAGGTGGATGGGCCGTCCACGTCGGGCCGGCGCGCCGAGAGGCGTCAGCATTCAGGCGCCGGTGCCGCCGTCGACCGGCACGATCGCGCCGGTCACCATCGAGGCACGGTCGCTGAGCAGCCACGCCGCCGCCTCGGCCACCTCCCGGGGCTCGGCCATGCGGCCGAGTGGGGTCGCAGCGGTGATGCGCTCGATGATGCCCGGCGACACCGCCTCCCAGGCGTCGATCATCTCCGTGGCGGTGCCCCCGGGGGTGATGCCGTTCACCCGGATGCCCTGACGGCCCCAGCTCACGGCCGCGGTCTCGGTGATGCTGTTGAGGGCGCGCTTCATGGCGCCGTACGCGGGGAGGGCGGGGTTCGCGCGGCGGCTGCCGATGCTCGAGGTGTTGACGATGGCCCCGCCACCGTTGCGTCGCATGAGTGCGGCCTCGGCGGTCATGGCGGTCCAGTGCGCGCGGAAGTTCACGGCGAACTGCTCGTCGATGTCCTCGTCGCTCGTGGTGTCGAGCGGGCCGGGCCGTTGGATCGCCGCGCCGTTGTTGAAGGCGCCGTCGAGCCGTCCGTGCAGCTCGTCGACGCGGTCGACCGCCGCGCGGATGCTCGCACGGTCGGCGAGGTCCAGGGTGACGGCGTCGGCGACGCCGCCGTCGGCGCGGATCTCGGTGACGATGCGGTCGAGGGCGTCCGTACTGCGGGCGGCGAGGACGACGGCGGCACCCTCGGCGGCGAAGAGCCGGGCCGCCGCCGCCCCGATGCCGCGGCTGGCGCCGGTGATGAACACGACCTTGCCGGTGAGCAGGCCGATGGGTGCGATGTCGATGTCGTTCGTCATGACGACAGTGTCAGGCGGCCTCCGGACCGGATGCAGGCACAAGCGGTACCAGGATCCGCCGCCGCGCAGCGTGCAGACTTGGGATATGAACAGGCAGGAGCTCGGGGCGTTCCTCCGTAGCCGTCGCGAACGGCTCCGGCCGGAGGACGTCGGCCTGCCCTCCGGGCCGCGACGCCGGACACCGGGTCTGCGCCGCGAGGAGGCCGCGGTCCTCGCGCACATCTCCACGGAGTACTACGTGCGGCTCGAGCAGGGCAGGGCACCGCGACCGTCGGGTGAGGTGCTCGCCGGGATCGCCGGCGCGCTGCGGCTCACCGACGCCGAGTCCGACCACCTCCACGTCCTCGCGGGTACCGCGCCGACCCGCACCCGGCTGCACCGGCGCGACGTCCGCCCGAGCATCCTCGCGCTGCTCGAGCGGCTCCCGCAGACGGGCGCTCTGGTCATGTCCGCCGTGTTCGAGGTGCTCGCGTGGAACGACCTCGCGGCCGCGCTCATGGAGGACTTCGCCGCGCTCGCCCCGAAGGACCGCAACCTCGCGCGCCGGGCATTCCTCGGGCCGGCGCGACCCGACCGGACGCTGTACGGCATCTCCGACGCCACCGAGTTCCGGCACCACGTCGTCACGGAACTGCGGGCTACCGTCGCCCGCTACCCGGCGGATCCCGCGGTGACCGGCCTCGTCGACGAACTGCGCAACGCCAGCCCCGACTTCGTCCGGCTCTGGGAGCGGCACGACGTGCAGGCCGCGCCGATGCTCACGAAGACCTTCCGCCACCCGGTCGTCGGGGAGATCACCGTCGACTGCGACACGCTCACGCTCACGGACCGTGACCAGCACCTCGTGCTCTACAGCGCGCCGCCGGGATCCCCGGACGCCGACGCTCTGGCCCTGCTGAACGTACTCGGCGCCGAGGCTGGTGACTATCTGCGCCAGCGCCGAGAGCTGACCCGGAGCCCACTGGCATGATGGCGCCATGCTCACCGCCAGACGTTCCCGCCACGACCAGGTCTCGGCCTGGCTCGCCGCCCGTGACGACGGCGAACTGGCGGCGTTGCTGCACGCCGCACCCGTCGGTGCGGTGGGTGTGGGCGGAGGATCCGCGATGCTCGACGTCGACGGCATGCCGGTGTTCGCCAAGCGAATCCCGATCACCGACCGTGAGCTGGCGCATCCGCACAGCACGGCGAACCTGTTCGACCTGCCGGCCTACTGCCAGTACGGCATGTTCCGCATCGGCGGCCCCGGCTTCGGCGCCTGGCGCGAGCTGGCCGCGAACATGATCGTCACCGAGGGGATCCTGGCCGGTGAGACAGCATCGTTTCCGCTGCTGTACCACTGGCGGGTGCTCCCCGGCCGCCCAGCCATCGCGTCCGAGCACCTCGACATCGGCGCCGCCGTCGCCCAGTTCGGCGGCGCCCCGGCCGTGCGGATCCGCCTCGAGGAACTGGCCAGTGCGGCCTCCAGTCTCGTGCTGTTCCTCGAGTACGTCCCGTATCCGCTGCTCGACTGGCTGAACGAAGACCCGGTCGGCCGGGCCGAGACGGTCGAGCGGCAGCTGTTCGACGTCGTGGCGTTCCTGCGCAACCACGAGCTGCTGCACATGGACGGGCACTTCGGCAATATGCGTGCCGACGATGACCGGATGTACCTCGCCGATTTCGGCCTGGCCACGTCCCCCCGCTTCGACCTGTCCGCCGCCGAGCGCGCCTTTGTCGCCCACCACGTCGGCCACGATGCCGACTACGCGGCGATGCGGCTGGTCAACTGGCTGGTCACCGCGGTGTGCGGGGTGCCGATGCCGGCAACCGGCGGCCCCGTTGCCCGCAACGAGTACGTGCGCCGGTGCGCGGCCGGCGACATCCCGCAGGACGTGCCGGCGAGCGTGGCCGGAATCCTGGCCCGGCACGCCCCCGCCGCGGCACGGATGAACGACTTCTGCTGGCGGCTGTTCGACGGCGACATCCACGCGCGGTATCCCGGCCCGTAGCGTGGGCTCGACCGCGATCTTGGCGGTTAGCGGCCGAGCGCGTCGGTCGTCCTCGTCATGACGACCCGTCCGGACGCGTCGGTACCTTCGAATCGCACCGTGCCCAGACTTCGGTCGGCTGCGGAGAGCGTCAAGGCGAAGAACGCGGCCGGGGCGCCGGTGTCGGTGGTGATCGTCAGCACCTTCGCGGTCGCTGTCGGGCCGGCGCTGCTGGCCGCGGTGACCGAAGTGACCTCCAGCGGGACGTTGCCGAGGAGCCACAGATAGCCGTTCGAAGATACCGTCGCCGCGGCGACGAGGCCGGTCACGTCGGGAAAGCCGGGCGACTCGCCAACGTGTGCACAGAACGAGTCGTTGACGACCGGGCGGTGCACGTTCACGCCGCACACCTGTCCTCCCGCCGAGAACCAGACAACGGTCCAGGACCGTCGCGATGGTTGCATGCCAGGCTGGGACGACGGATCAGCCAGCACAACGAGGTCCCCGATCGGCGGATTCGAGCCATACGTCGGGCTCCTGGCCGCGGCGGCGAAGGGCTCGACCAATGACCTCGCGCCAGTCGTCAACTGATGTTGTACCAAGGAGGCGATCACGCCACCGACAACGACAGCCACCAATGCCAACCCGACCCAGGCCCGGCGGCCGCCCATCTTCGAGCGCAGCGAAGACGGGGTCATGACCCGATGGTATCCGCCGCTGTCAGGGTCAGGTGACTGTCGGTGCGGTACGGTCGACATCTGTGGATCTGCTCGAACGCGCCGCCGCACTGGACGAGCTCGACGCCGGACTGACCGGGCTCTCGTCGCGTGGTGGCGTCGTCCTGCTCGCCGGTGAGGCGGGCATCGGCAAGTCGGCGCTGGTCAAGCAGTTCCGCCGGCTGCGGTCGGCGCAGGCCGACTTCCTCACGGGCGCGTGCGACCCGCTGCTGACGCCACGGGCCCTCGGCCCGGTGTACGACATCGCCCGCGAGGCCGGCGGCCGGCTGGGCGAATCGCTGGCATCGGGTCGACGCGAGACGATCTTCGCGGCGTTCCTCGGCCACCTGACGACGGCGGCGCGACGGCAGGTCGTGGTCGTGGAGGACGCGCACTGGGCCGACGAGGCCACGCTCGACCTCCTGGTGTTTCTGGGGCGGCGGATGGAGCACACACCGGCGTTGCTGCTCGTGACCTACCGCGACGACGAGCTGGGCGCCGACCATCCGCTGCTCACCGTGATCGGTCGCCTGCCGGCGGACGCGGTACGGCGGATCCGGTTGGATCCCCTGTCCGAGGCCGCGGTGGCGGAGATGGCCCGGCGGGTCGGGCGTCCCGACGCCGGCCTGCGGGCACTCACCGGCGGCAATCCGCTGCTGCTCACCGAGGTGTTGGCTGCTGCGGACGCCGAGGTGCCGCACACCGTCCGGGACCTCGTACTGGCCCGGTTGGCGGGACTGCCGCGACCGGCCCGGGAGGCCGTGCAGCTGGTCTCCGTCGTACCGAACCGGGTCGAGCCGTGGCTGCTGGAGACGGCGGGCGGCGAGGCAGGGGTGGCGTCCGGTCTCCTGGTGATGGACTCCGAACGGATCGGGTTCCGCCATGAGCTCCTGCGGCGGGCCGTGGAGGGATCGCTGTCGGTGCTGGAGCGTCGCCGGCTGAACCGGCAGGTCCTGGCCGCGCTGGCCGGCAGTGGCGAACCGGTTGACGTTGCCCGGCTGGCCCATCACGCCCGCGAGGCCGGCGACGTCGACGCCGTCCTGCGATACGCACCGGAGGCCGCCCGGCAGGCCGCGGCGGTGGCGGCCCACCGGGAGGCCGTCGCCCACTACCGGGCGGCCCTCGCCCACGCGGATCGGCTCCCGGCACCGGCCCGCGCCGACCTGTTCGAGGGATACTCGGTCGAGGCGTACCTGTCGGGGCTCGCTGACGTCGCGGTCGCGGCGCGCCGGTCCGCGGTGACCCTGCGGGAGGCGGCCGGCGACCGGGAACGAGTCGGCGAAGGGCTGCGTTGGCTGTCCCGCCTGCACTGGTGGGCAGGCAACCGGCGGGACGCCGAGTCGGCCGCGGCCCGCGCCATCACCGTGCTGGAGGCCCTGCCGGCCGGCCGCCAGCTCGCCCTGGCGTACAGCAACCAGTCACAACTGGACATGCTGGCCGGTCGAAGCGAGCCGGCCATGCACTGGGCCGGACAGGCGCTGACGCTGGCCCGTGAGCTCAACGACGTCGAGGCGTCGACCCACGCGCTGACGAACATCGGCTCGGCCCGGCTGCAGGGGGACGACCCGGACGGCCGGGTCGAGCTGGAAGAGGCTTTCCAGATGGCTGTCGCGGCCGGCCTCGAGGACCACGCGGCCCGGGCGATCGGGAACCTCGCGACGATCGGCGCGGAAGTGCGCCACCTCGACCGGGCCCGGCAGGATCTCGATCGGGCACTCGCGTTCGTCCAGCAACACGAACTTGCCGGCTGGGTCCAGCACGTGCTCGGGCACCGGGCCCGCTTCCGCCTGGATCTGGGCGACTGGGCCGGCGCGGAGCAGGACGCTCGGGCGGCACTCACCGAGCGGGTGTCCGGCGGCGGCCGGGTCGTCGACGCCCTGGTGCCGCTGGGCCTGATGCAGGCCCGGCGTGGAGATCCCGCGGCCGCGGCCACGCTGCAGGAGGCCACCGAGCGCGCCTTCGCCACGAGCGAGCTGCAGTGGATCGCGCCGGTGGCGGCGGCCCGGGCCGAGCATGCCTGGCTCAACGGGGACGACGGCCGCGCCGTCGAGGAGGTCGCGGCCGTGTACCCCAGAGCAGAGCAGGCGCGGCACCCGTGGTTCGGCGGCGAACTCGCCCTCTGGTCGCGAATGGCCGGCGGGCCGCCACTCGCCCCGGCCTTGATGGCGGCGCCGCACCGCCTCCTGCTGGCCGGGGACTGGCGGGGCGCCGCCGAGGCATGGCAGGCGCTCGGCTGGCCCTACCACCAGGCCCTCGCGCTGATGTCCGGCGACGACGACGATGCCCGCATGCAGGCGCTGGCCCTGCTGGACCGCCTGGGCGCGCGCCAGACCGCCCTGCGGCTGCGCCGCGAACTGCGCCGCCGGGGCACGCTGCGCATCCCCGCCGGGCCGACCCGGGCCACGGCCGCCAACCCGGCCGGCCTCAGCAACCGTCAGGTCGAGGTACTCCGACTGCTGGTCGAGGGTCTGACCGATGCAGAGATCGCGGCCCGGCTCTGCCTCTCGCCCAAGACCGTCGGGCATCACGTCTCGGCGCTGTTGAGCAAACTCGGGGCCGGCACCCGCCACCAGGCCGCGGCGGCGGCCCGCAGACTCGGCGTGACACCCGCGGGAACTGGGGAGCCGAAACCCGGGAATTAGGGAACCGCTCCCGATCCGCCGGCACCGGTCGCCTCCATAACGTTCAGCCCATGGACATCGCCACCATCAAACAACGCCAGCAGGTCGCCTGGGCGTCCGGCGACTACGCCGCCGTCGGCGCCCGATTCCCACTCACGGCCGAACTGCTCTGCGAGGCGGCCGACCTACGGGCCGGCGAACGGGTGCTCGACGTGGCCTGCGGCAGCGGCAACGCGGCGCTGGCGGCCGCCCGCCGGTTCTGCCAGGTCACCGGGGTCGACTACGTACCGTCGCTGCTCGACCGTGCACGCCGGCGGGCCGAGGCGGAGGGACTGCACGCGACGTTCCAGGAGGCGGACGCCGAGGAGCTGCCCTTCCCCGACGGCTCCTTCGATGCGGTCCTGTCGACCTGCGGCGCGATGTTCGCCCCCGACCAGGAGCAGACGGCCCGCGAACTTCTCCGGGTCTGCCGACCCGGCGGTCGCATCGCGATGGTGAACTGGACCCCCGACAGCTACGTCGGTGCGCTCTTCCGGGCGATCGGCCGCCACCTCCCCGCACCGCCGGGGATCCGGCCACCGGTCGAGTGGGGCAGCGAGGCGCGCCTGCGCGAGCTGTTCGGCCCCCACGTCACCATCTCCGCGCCCCGGCGGTCCTTCCACTGGCGCTTCCTGTCGGCCGAGCACCAGGCCGAGTTCTTCGCCACGTGCTACGGCCCCACCCACCGGGCCCTCGCCACGCTCAACGCCGAGAGTGCGGCGCAGCTCAGGCGCGAGATGGTGGAGACGGTCAAGGAGTTCGACGTCTCCGACGACGCGACGCTGGTGCTCCGGATGGACTACCTCGAGGCCGTCATCCGCACGCCGAGCGCACGGTAGAGGGGCGCACCGGTGGGAAACTCGCGCGTGAAGGTGGCCGCGGTCCAGGCCGCCCCGGTCTTTCTGGACCTCGCGGCAAGCCTCGACAAGGCGGTCGGCCTCATCGCCGAGGCAGCCGGACAGGGGGCGCAGCTCGTGGCCTTCCCGGAGGCGTTCCTGCCCGCGTGGCCGGCCTGGGTCGACGAGGTGCTGCCCGGCGAGGACGCCGCATGGTACGTGCGCCTGCTCGAGCAGTCGGTGGTCGTCCCCGGACCGGTCACCGAGCGTCTCGGCCGGGCCGCCCGGGACGCCGGCGTGCACCTCGTCATCGGGATCAACGAACGGGAGGAGCACGGTGGCACGGTCTACAACACCACCGTCTACTTCGGACCCGACGGCCGCCTCCTCGGCAGGCATCGCAAGCTCGTACCAACCCACGCGGAACGACTGGTGTGGGGGATGGGTGACGGCTCGGACCTGCAGGTGCACCAAACGGCGATCGGCCGGATCGGCGGACTGATCTGCTGGGAGAACTACATGCCGCTGGCCCGCTTCGCGGTCTACGCCCAGGGCGTCGAGGTCTGGGTCGCGCCGACCCTCGCCACCCACGAGCCCTGGGTGGCGACGATGCGACACATCGCCCGGGAGGGCGGCTGCCACGTCATCGGCGTCGCCCCGGCGGCGCGCTTCTCCGAGGTGCCCGCCGGGGTCCCCGATCGCGAGCGGCTGTGGCGAGGCGCGGAGCCGCGAGGCGACTGGATGCTCGACGGCTACTCGGTGATCGTGGACCCCAACGGAACCGTGCTCGCGGGCCCCCTCGTCCGCGAGGAAGGCATCCTCTACGCGGATCTGGACCTGGACTCCGCAAGGGCGCGCCGACGACTCTTCGACCCGGTCGGGCACTACAACCGTCCGGACGTCTTCCGGCTCGTCGTGGACGACCGACCGAAGCCGCACGTACTGTCCCTCGCACGACCGGGCTCCGGAGATGACGTCGAGGCGGTTGGACCGGAAGTTCCGTAGCCGGCCCGTGTGAACAGCAAGCCACGTCCCTGGCAGCGTTGTGCGCTACCAGGGACGAGACCTAGATAGGCGGCGTCTGGAAGCCTTCCTCAAGCCCTGGAAGCGCCACAACGTCGGCTTCGTCCGGTCGGTGTGCGGATTTGGTCGATGAGCGTGCACTACGGTGGACACCCGCCGGCCGATGAGCGGAGGGTCACTCCTTGCTGGACGAGCTCTTGCGTACCGTGGCCGGGCTCTATGAGGAGCACCGGCAGGCCGCTTTTCCGCGCCGGCTGGTAGTCGCCGATGCGAATGGTGTCGAGATGGTGAGCCTCTGTTCCAACGTCTCGGGTTGTGTCAGCACGTGGCTGGGGAACGGGGGCCGTATCGACGACTGGCGGTGGGACGTTCTCGCGGATTGCGAGCAGAAGCTCAACCGCGCGATTCCAGCCCTGGACGGCTACGAGGCGTCCTACTACCAGCGTCTGCTGGATATGGCGGTCCTGATCCTGGAGAATCCCGAGGACATGCAGCCCGAATGACGGCGTCGCACCGGCACGGGCGTGCACGAGGGTCCGCGGTACCGGTGACGTCGTGGAATTTTGCCCTCATCGTTTGGACGAATCCCCGATGGTTTCCGTGACCGCGGTCCACCTAGCTTTACCGGCATGGCGGAGAGTGACGCTGGGGGTACGGAAATCGGCCTGACCATCGTGGTGGTGGACGATCCGGCCGGTGACGAACTCGCCGATCTGCACGACTGGTTGCGTCAGGACGTCCGCGGCGTCCGGATGGCCCCGGTGGAGCGCCCCCCGATCGAAGGGCAGATGAGCGGCGGGGTGGTGGCGGCGCTGGAGACGGCGGTGCTGTCGAAAGAGCTGCTGGGCATGGTGGTGACGGGCATCGGCGGTTGGCTGTCGGCGCGGGCCACGACGCGGCGCACGAAGATCCGGGTGAAGCGCGGCGACGTCGAGGTGGAGATCGATTCGGCCAATGTCGAGCAGGCGGATCAGATCGCCCGTCGGTTGGGTCGTGAGCTGGGCGGCGTGTAGTGGTGCGACTGCCGGATCCGGTGCGGTCCCGGGTCGTACTGGTCGGCGTCGCCAAGTACTCCGCGGGGCTCCGTGATCTGCCGGCGGTGAGCCGCAACGTGGCGGACCTGCAACAGGTCCTGGTCAGCGCCGGCGGTACCGGCGTGCGCGAGGCGAACTGCGTCGCGGTGCTCGACGCGCGGAGTGCGGCTGAGGTGATGGTGCCGCTGCACGCGGCGGCGGAGCAGGCCGTCGACGTGCTGATGGTGTACTTCGCCGGGCACGGGCTGCTGATGGGCGGCCAGCGCGAGCTGCACCTGGCGTTGTCCACGACCGTGCCCGGGCAGTCGTGGACGGCGATCCCGTACACACAGGTCGCGGACGTCCTGCGGGCCAGCGATGCGGCCGTGAAGGTGGTGGTGCTCGACTGCTGCTACAGCGGCCGGGCGAAGGCGGTTCCGCTGTCCGAGGAAGCCGGCTCGGTCGAGCAGGTCGAAATCGACGGCGTGTACGTGATGACGTCCAGTCCGGGCACCCGCGAGTCGTTCGCGCCGCCGGACGGGCGGCATACGGTGTTCACCGGGGCCATGCTGGAGGTGCTCGCCGACGGCATGCGCGAATTCAGCGGGCTGCTGTCGATTGCCGAACTGTTCGCCCAGGTGCGGCGGCGAGTGAAGGCGGCCGGGTTCCCGGAGCCGCAGCAGTACAACACGAACACCGCCGCCAACCTGGCGCTGGTGCGAGGCGGGCCTCCGTCGACCGGTCGATTCCGAGCTTCCGCGGCGGTTCCCACGACCGCACCCACGCCACCATTTTCGGTTCGAACGATCTTGGGCGTGAAGCGCTGGATCGCCCAGCTGTCCCGGGTGTTTCCTATCGAGGCGCATCGCCGGAGCCGACCGACGCCGTCTGGGCGGACGCGCAACGTCGTGACGGCCTCCGCCCGGAGCGTTGTGACGATGACGCCGTCGCCGGTGGACCCTCCGGGGCCGGCCGGTGGTTCGTTCGGCCGAACGCGCCGGTGGGCGGCGTGGTCGATCGCGTTGGCCGCGCTTGCCGCAGCGGCAACGCTCGTCGTCCAGCTGGGCCTGCATCCGTTCTCATCGATCGGATCCCCGTCGGCCGCCCCCACGACCTCCGTGAGCGCCTCCCCGCGGCAGTCGAGCAGGGCGTACGACATCTCGCTCTTCGTTGTCCCCGACCAGATCGGAAAGCTGAAGCTTCTCAACACCACTCCGCAACCCGGCGCCGACGCCATGCAGGCCACCTATCAAACTGAGGACCGTGCAAAACGGGTAGATGCCGTGGTCTTCCGGGGACATTTCGAAGACCCGCGCGCGTACCTCGACGAGCTTGTTCAGGTCGCAGGCGACGGCGGCTACTCGATGCATACGACGGACCCGGGGCAGGCTGGGGGCGCGGCTTCGTGCGGGACGACCAAAGGCGGTTCGAGTGAATGCCTCTGGGTCGACTCGATCGGCACCGGACAACTGGATTTCTACGGCTACGCAACGTTCGAGGTCGAACCCCTCTTCCGCCAGATCCGGCTCGCGTTCAAGGTGCGAAGCTGAGGTAGGCGAGGAGCCGACCCGAGCACAGCAGCGCGTCGATGCGTTCCCGCAACTGCGGTGCCATGGCGTCCCACCAGGCCTCGTGCGGATGGGCATCGGGTCACTTCGCCTCATGTCTCCTTTTCCAACCGGCTTGACGCATTCCGTTATCGGAATATGATGGCTGCCATGGCACGGGCAGCGACGACGTCGGACGTCTTCAACGCGATCGCCGAGCCGCAGCGCCGGGACATCCTGGTGCTGCTGCGGGCGGGTGAGCGGCCGGTTACCGACCTGGCCCAGGAGTTGGGGATGAGCCAGCCGCGGGCGTCCAAACACCTGCGGGTGCTCCGGGAGGTCGGGCTGGTGCGCGACCGCAAGGCGGGCAAGCAGCGCCTCTACGGCCTCGACGCCCGCGGGCTGCGGCCGGTCCACGAGTGGACCGGCGGGTTCGAGCGGTTCTGGAACGAGAGCTTCGACCGGCTGGACGCATACGTGCAGGAGCTCAAGCAGGCAAGGCAGGGGGAGTAGCTGATGAGCGCGACGGCCGACCGCGAGATCCTCATCTCCCGGGGCATCGACGCCCCGAGAGAGCTGGTGTTCGAGGCGTTCACCGAGGTCCGGCACCTGTCGCGGTGGTGGGGACCGGAGGGGTTCAGCACCACCACGCGGGCGTTCGAGTTCCGCGTCGGCGGGGAATGGGACTTCATGATGCACGGACCGGACGGGACGGACTACCAGGAGTGGATCACCTGGACCGAGATCACCCCGCCGGAGCGGATCGCGCTGCTGCACGGTGAGTCCCGCGACGACCCGAACGCCTTCGAGTCGGTCCTCACGTTCGCGCCCGACGGTGCGGCGACCCGGATCGAGATGCGCACGGTGTTCCCCACCAGGGAGCTGCGCGACCAGGCGGTCGAGAAGTACCACGCGATCGAGGGCGGCCAGCAGACCCTGAGCAACCTGGCTGCCTACGTCGCCGAGATCGTTCGGAAGGGAGTTGCGGGCTGATGGCCGGGAAGGTGTTCTTCAGCGTATCGATGTCGCTGGACGGGTTCATCGCGCCCGAGTCCCTCGAGGACCTGATGGGGCCGCGGTGGATGGAGCTGCAGCAGTGGGTCTTCCCGCAGCGGTTCTTCCGGGAGAACCTGAAGTTCGGCGAGGGCGGCGAGGAAGGGCGCGACAACGACATCCTGCTGGAGACGTTCGAGCGCACCGGCGCGAGCGTCATGGGCAAGCGCATGTTCGACGCCGGCGAGCAGGCGTGGCCGGAGGAGGCGCCGTTCCACACGCCGGTCTTCGTCGTGACGCACGAGAAGCGTGACCCCTGGGAGCGGCCGGGCGGGACCACGTTCCACTTCGTCAACGACGGCATCGATTCCGCGCTCGACCAGGCCCGCGAGGCCGCCGGCGACCGCGACGTCCGTATCGCAGGTGGCGGCGCGACGATCCTGGAGTACGTGAACGCCGGCCTGATCGACGAGTTCTCGATCGCGCTGTCGCCCGTGCTGTTCGGCTCCGGAATCCGCCTGTTCGAGGGCGTGGACGCGAGCCGGGTGGCCCTGGAGCCGGTCCGTTCGGAGCCGTCGTCGCGAGTGACGCACCTGACCTACGCGGTGCACCCACGGTAGCCGCGCCACCTTAGCGACCCTTGGCCGTAACATGCGACCATGACCGACGCCGTCATCGTCCGCTATGCGTTGACCGGTGGCGCGCTCGGATCACCCGAGGAGCGCGCCGCCGTCTACGCCCTGCAGGAGCGGCTCCGGGAGGTCCTCGCCGGGCCGGACGCCGGCGAGTTCGCCGGCAACGAGTTCGGCGACGCCGAGGCCGCGTTGTTCCTCGACGGCCCGGACGCCGAACGCCTGTACACCGCGGTCGAGGATGTACTCCGTGCGTTGCCGAACCGGCCGGCCCGGGTCACGCTGCGCTACGGCGACCCGGACGACCCCACGTCGGTGCGCCGCGAGTTCGACCTCGACACGGGCCCGACCGGCCCGCCCCCGCCCCGCGCGCCGGCGCCGCGGCGCCGGCGGATCCGCCCCGCCGAGGGTGACGTGTTCGCCATCCCGATCGACGCTGCCCGTTCGGTGTACGGCCAGGTCGTGGCGACGTCGGACGACCACATCCTGGTCGCCGTCTTCGACACGGAGCAGCTGGAGGATGCAGACCGTGCCGACATCCTGCTCATCGCGTTCACGTTCGACGACTGCCTGGTGGACGGCGAGTGGCGGATCGCCGGCCACCGCCCGGTCCGCCCGGACGTGCCTTGGCCGGTGTACAAGATGAACAACGGCTCGATGGGCACGTTCGTCCAGGACCACTTCGGCCGCCGCTTCCGGGAGGCGACCCCGGAGGAGGCCCGGACGCTCAAGTCGCGCGTGCAGAGCTCCCCGCAGGACGTGACGGACGCCGCCCGGGCCGCCTTCGGCGTGGGGGAGTGGCTGGATCGCTACGACCGCTACATCCCCGACGAGTCCACGACCGTCGCCCGCGTGATCGGCCCATGAGGCCGTCGTCAAGACGTCGACCCCCGTGGCGGGCTCGGTCTTGACGCCGGTCCGGGACGGCACAGCATCGACCGGCTCAAGGCGGCTTCGTCGTCCGGTCAGACCGTCTAGCGGTCCGAGGTGATCTCGGGGTGCTTTTCGGGCTCGCGCTCGGCCGGCTCCGGCGGCGGGGCGGCCTTCTCGATCGGGACCCAGAAGCCCCTCACCGGCGGGGCCAGGGCGCCCAGCTTGTTCATCTTCTTCGGGACCACCCAGCCCGCGTAGTCCGGGCCGTGCCCTTCCTCGCCCGACGGCAGCGGCTGGTGGATCTCGACGAAGCGGCCGTCCGGCAGGCGGCGGATGATGCCGGTCTCCACGCCGTCGGCCAGCACCTCGCGGTCGTGCTGCTGGAGGCCGAGGGCGATGCGGTACGCCAGGTAGTAGGCGAGCGGTGGAAGCACGAGGATGCCGATGCGGCCCGCCCAGGTCATGGCGTTGAGGCTGATGTGGAACTTGTCGGCCACGACGTCGTTGCCGCCGGAGATGAGCAGGACCACGTAGAAGGAGATCGCCATTGCGCCGAGCGCGGTGCGGGACGGGTTGTCCCGCGGGCGCTGCAGCAGGTTGTGGATGGTTCTGTCCTTGGCGAACCTGGCCTCGATGAACGGGTACAGCATCGGCAGCACCGTCAGGATGCCGGGCAGCACCACCGTGGGCCAGAAGATGGGCGGGATGGTGTAGCCGTTGCCGAACAGGTGGAACCGTATCTCCCAGGCCGGGAAGAGGCGGGTCGAGCCGTCGAGGAACATGACG
>NZ_JBEXCY010000014.1:0-9313 GCF_040605515.1 Dactylosporangium sp. NPDC005572
GCAGACCCGCGAGCGGGCGGCGGCGCGCAAGGCCACCCGCGCCCGCGGCGCCAGGGTCGCCGAGACCGTGATGTCCGGGGCCGCGCTCGCGCTGGAGCAGCTCGGCGCCTCGATCGCCGAGGCCGCCGAGACCCGCGACACGCTCGCCGAGACCCGCGCCGAGCGCGAGTCCGAGCTGACCCAGGTCCGCGGGCGGGCCAAGCAGTTCACCGCCGAGCTGGAGCGGCTCACCAGCGCCGTCCACCGGGACGAGGTCGCCCGGGCCGAGCAGCGGCTGCGCATCGAGCAGCTGGAGGCCCGCTCGGCCGAGGAGTTCGGCCTCGACGCCGACACGCTCGTCGCCGAGTACGGGCCGGAGGTCGAGGTGCCGCCGACGGCGCCGGAGATCGCCGCGGCCGAGGCCGACGGGCGGCCGGTGCCGGTGCCCGTGCCGTTCGACCGGGCAACCCAGGAGAAGCGGGCCGCCAAGGCCGAGCGCGAGCTCAACCTCCTCGGCAAGGTCAACCCGCTGGCCCTGGAGGAGTTCGCGGCGATGGAGGAGCGCTACAAGTTCCTCTCCGACCAGCTCGAGGACCTCAAGGCCACCCGGCGCGACCTGCTCACCGTGGTCAAGGACGTCGACGACCGGATCCTCGAGGTCTTCACCAGCGCGTATCACGACACGGCCCGCGAGTTCGAGCAGGTCTTCGCGGTGCTCTTCCCGGGCGGCGAGGGCCGGCTGGTGCTCACCGACCCCGACGACATGCTCACCACGGGCATCGAGGTCGAGGCCCGCCCGCCGGGCAAGAAGATCAAGCGGCTGTCGCTGCTGTCCGGCGGCGAGCGCTCGCTCACCGCGGTCGCGCTGCTCTGCGCGATCTTCCGGGCCCGCCCCAGCCCGTTCTACATCATGGACGAGGTGGAGGCGGCGCTCGACGACGTCAACCTCGGCCGGCTCATCACGCTGTTCGAGCAGCTGCGCGAGCGCAGCCAGCTGATCATCATCACGCACCAGAAGCGGACGATGGAGGTCGCCGACGCGCTCTACGGCGTGACGATGCGCTCCGGCGTCACCGAGGTCATCTCCCAGCGACTCCGAACGGAAGCGGCCTAGTGCGGGGTCCGGAGCGTAGCGGAGGAGCCCCGCACCATAAGATCAGCGTGAAACCGCGCCGGCACCGGAGCGAAGCGGAGGTGACGACGTGGTACAGAAGCCGACGGCACTGTTGATCGACTTCGACGGGGTGCTCCGCACGTTCGACACGTCCGTGAACGCCGTGATCGAGCAGCAGTACGGGCTGGAGCCCGGCACGGTGCTGAGCACCGCCCTGGAGTGGGACCGGCTGCTGCCGGCGATCACCGGCCGGATCACGCGCGAGCAGTGGCTGGCGACCGTGGCCGAGGCCCTGCAGGAGCGGGTCGGCGGCCCCGACCAGGCGGCCGCCCTGATGAAGGAGTGGGTCGTCTACCCCGGCCACGTCCGCCCCGACGTGCTCGCGTTCGTGCGCGACGTGCGGGCCGCGGGCCTGCCGGTGTGCCTGGCCACGAACGCGACCGACGACCTCGGCAACGTGCTGGCCACGTTCAACCTGACCGGCGAGTTCGACGCGGTGGCCAACTCGTCGGAGATCGGCATCCACAAGCCGACCAAGGAGTACTTCGCGGCGGCGTGCGCGCTGATCAACACTCCGCCGGCCCGCTGCCTGCTGATCGACGACACCGACCGGATGATCCGCGGTGCGCGGGTGGCCGGCCTCACCGCCTACCGGTACACCGACGGTGACGACCTGACCTACCCGCGCCGCGCGCTCGGGATCTAGAGCACGCCCTCGATCGACGAGACGACCTCGTCGGCCTTCGGCTGGGTGCGCGGGCCGAACCGGGCCGCCACCGCGCCGTCCTTGCCCACCAGGAACTTCTCGAAGTTCCAGCGGATGTCGCCGGTGTGGCCCTCGGCGTCGGCAACCGGGGTCAGCAGGTCGTAGAGCGGGTGCCGGTCGGCGCCGTTGACCTCGACCTTCTCGGTCATCGGGAACGTGATGCCGTAGGTCGTGCTGCAGAACTCGGCGATCTCCTCGGCCGTGCCCGGCTCCTGCCCGGCGAACTGGTTGCACGGCACGCCCAGCACGGAGAAGCCGCGCTCCTCGTAGGTCCGCTGCAGTTCCTCCAGCTCGGCGTACTGCGGGGTCAGCCCGCACCGCGACGCGACGTTGACGACCAGTACCGGGCGTCCGCGGAACTGCCCCAGGTCGAGCGGCTTGCCCTGAAGGTCCGCGATCTCGATGTCGTAGAAGCTCATGCTCTTGATCGTATGCCGGGCGCTTGACTTCACCAGTTCGGCAGGTAAATTTACAAAGGCAACCCTCGATGCAACATCTCGCCGGTCGGCGCCGGCGGACCTGTCCTGCCCGGCAGCAGGACGCGCCCGCACCGGATCGTCGAGAGCATCGAGGAGGGCATCCGCATGCCCGTTGTCACCGTGCGCAACCCCGGGACCGGGGAAGTCCTGGGCGAGGTTCCCGCGCACGACGCCACCCAGGTCGCCGCGATCGTCGCCGCCGCCCAGGAGGGCCAGCGCGCGATGGCCGCCTTGCCGGCCCACGAGCGCGAGGCGCTGCTGCGCCGGGTCGCCGACCTTGTCGAGGCCGAGCAGGAGAGCCTGGCCCGGCTCCTGGCGGCCGAGAACGGCAAGCCGATCACGCAGACCCGCGGCGAGGTGCAGGCCGCCGTGCGCATCTTCCGCGGCTACGCGGGCGAGGCGACCCGGCTCCTGGGCCGCCAGATCCCGCTGGACGCGGTACCGGGGCTGGAGCGCCACCTCGCCGTGACCCTGCGCGAGCCGCTCGGCGTCGTCGCCGCCCTCGTGCCGTTCAACTATCCCGTCGAGCTCTACGCCCACAAGGCGGCCGCGGCCCTGGCCGCCGGCAACGCCGTCGTGGTGCAGCCACCGTCCAAGTGCCCGCTCGCGGTCCTGCGGGTGGCCCAGCTCGTCGAGCAGGCCGGTGCACCGCCGCACGCGCACCAGCTCGTCGTCGGCGACGCGGCCGTGTCCCGCCGGCTCGCCGCAGATCCGGGGATCGCCGCTGTCACCCTCACCGGCAGTACCGCCGCGGGAAGGGCGATCGCCCGGGAGGCCGGCCTGAAGAAGGTGTACCTGGAGCTCGGCGGCAACGACGCGCTCATCGTCTGCGCGGACGCCGACGTCGAGGAGGCGGCGCGGGCCGTTGTGCTGGGGCGGCTGGCCCGCGGCAACGGGCAGATCTGCTGCGCGGTGAAGCGGGTGTACGTCCAGCGGCCGGTCCACGACGCGTTCGTGGACGCCCTCGTCGCCCAGGCCGCGAAGCTCACCGTCGGCGACCAGCTGCTGGAGCCGACCGATGTCGGGCCGTTGATCACCGCGGATGCCGCCGGGCGCGTCGAACAGGCCGTGCGGGCGCTGGTGCGCGACGGCGCCCGCCTGCTCGCCGGCGGCACCGCCGACGGCGCCTTCGTCGACCCGGCCGTGCTCGTGGACGTGCCGGCCGACAGCCCCGCCTTCGCCGAGGAGATCTTCGGCCCGGTCGCCCCGGTCGCGCGGTTCGACGACCCGGAGGAGGCGGTCGCGCTGGCCAACGCGTCACCGTACGGGCTGCAGGCCGCCGTGTTCACCCGGGACGTCTCGCGGGCGCTGAGCATCGCGCGGCGCCTCGACGTGGGCGGCGTGATCATCAACGGATCGACCGCCCTGCGCGCCGAGAACCTGCCGTTCGGCGGGACGAAGGACACCGGGGGGTACCGCGAGGGCATCCACGACACCGTCCTCGACTTCACCCGCCAGAAGACCGTCGTCGTGATGGACGCGTTCCGGTGACGCTGGAACTTCGCGACGTCCGGAAGCGGTACGGCGGGGTCGAGGTGCTGCACGGCGTGAGCCTGGCGGCCGCCGCCGGGTCGGTGCTGGCGCTCGTCGGGGCCAACGGCGCCGGCAAGTCGACGCTGATCCGCATCCTGTCCGGCGCGGTGCGGGCCGACGGGGGCGAGGTCCTCGTCGACGGGGCACCGGCCGACCTCTCGTCGCCGCATCACGCGCACGCGCTCGGGATCCGCACGGTGTACCAGGAGCTGTCGCTCGTCCCGCAGCTCAGCGTGACCGAGAACCTGCTGCTCGGGCGCTTTCCCCGGCGGTACCACATGATCGACTGGACGGCGGCCCACCGGCGCGCACAGGAACTGCTGGACCGGGCCGGCTTCGGGATGATCGACCCGCGCGAACCGGCGGGCCGGCTGCCCGTGGCCCGCCAGCAGATGGTCGAGATCGCGAAGGCGCTGGCCGACGAGCCCAGGGTCCTCATCCTTGACGAGCCTTCAGCGGTACTGGCGGGCAGCGACCTCGACGCCCTCTACGCACTCGTGCGGGAGCTGCGGCGACGGGGCGTGCTGGTGGTGTACGTGTCGCACCGGCTGGCCGAGGTGCTCGACCTGGCCACCGACATCGTGGTGCTCAAGGACGGGCAGGTCGTCGAGGCCACCGCACCGGCCCGCACGTCCGAGGCCGAACTGATCCGGCTGATGGCCGGCCGGCGGCCCGAGCGGATCTATCCGCCGCGCCGGCCGGAGCCGGGCGACGTCCGGCTCAGGATCGAGGACCTGAGCCGCCCCGGCGAGTTCGCCGGCGTCTCCTTCGAGCTGCGGGCCGGCGAGATCGTCGGGCTGTTCGGCCTGGTCGGCTCGGGCCGCAGCGAGCTGGCCGCGTGCGTGTTCGGCGCCTCCCGGCCGTCGTCCGGCAGCGGCGCCTACGGGAGCCCGGCCGACGCGATCCGGCACGGCGTCGCCATGGTCACCGAGGACCGGGCCGGCAGCGGGCTGGTGCTCGGCCTGACCGTGCGGGACAACATCGGCCTCACCACCTGGCACGGCCCGTGGATCGACCAGGCCCGGCAGCGCCGCGACGTGGCGACCATGATCGAGCGGCTGGACATCCGGCCGCCCGGCTGCGCCGGGATGCCCGTCGTGCGGCTCAGCGGCGGCAACCAGCAGAAGGCGGTCCTCGCCAAGTGGCTGCTCGTCGAGCCGAAGGTGCTGATCCTCGACGAGCCCACCCGCGGCGTCGACATGGCGACCCGCGTGGAGATCTACCGGATGGTCGACGGCCTGGCCCGGGAGGGGCTCGCCGTCCTGCTCATCTCCTCCGACCTCACCGAGGTGCTCGGCGCCACCGACCGGGTCCTGGTCATGAACCAGGGCCGGATCACCGGCGAGCTGCCCTCGGAGGGCACGACCGAGGACCAGGTGCTGGAAAGGGCGATCGCGGCATGACCGGTTCCGGAGCGAAGCGGAGGAGGCCGGTCATCATGGGGCCCGCTTGGAAGGCATGCGGCCGGAGCGAAGCGGAGGACGCATGACCACGTTGGCGGTGCGGGTGCGGGGCCGGGACGTCACGGCCGAGCTCGCGTTCGCGGTGCTCGTCGTGGCGCTCGTGGCGGTCGCCGCGACCACGTCGGAGAGCTTTCTGACCCAGACCAACCTCACCAACCTGCTCAAGCAGATGGTGACCATCGGGCTGCTCGCGTTCGGCATGCTCGTGGTCATCCTCACCGGCGGCATCGACCTGTCGGTGGGCTCGGTGGTCGCGTTCGCCGGCATCGTCACCGCCGGGCTCGCGGCCGACCTGCCGATCCCGCTGGCGATGGCGGTCGGGATCGCGAGCGGCGTCGCGTTCGGCTCGCTCAACGGCCTGCTCGTGGCCCGCTTCGAGCTGGCGCCGTTCGTGGTGACGCTCGCGGCCCTGACGACCATCCGCGGGCTCGCGTTCGTCTACTCCGAGGTGCCGATCTCCCCGGCCGATCCGGGGTTCCTCTGGCTCGGCTCGGCGATGGCCGGGCCGATCCCGCTGATCACGCTCGTCATGCTGGCCGTCTTCGGCGTCGGGGGCCTGTTCCTGGCCCGGACGCCGGCCGGGCGCTCCATCGTCGCCATCGGTGGTAACGCGGAGACGGTCCGGCTGGCCGGCATCGGCGTGCGCCGGCACCTGGTGCTGGCGTACACGATCAGCGGCTTCTGTGCCGGCCTGGCCGGGGTCATCCTGACCAGCCGGGTCGGCATCGCACAACCGAGCGTCGGGGTGGCCTTCGAGCTCGACGCGATCGCGGCCTGCGTCATCGGTGGCGCAAGCCTGTCCGGCGGCCGGGGTTCGGCGAAGGGCGCCTTCGGCGGGGTGCTCGTCCTGGTCCTGATCAACAACCTGCTCAATCTGTACGGCGTACAGAGTTTCTGGCAGCAGGTGCTCAAGGGACTGATCATCGTCGCGGTCATCCTCGTGCAGCGCACGCGGCGACCGCGCTCTGCTCGATGAAAGGGCGGCACATGAAGAAGTTATGGGCGGGCCTGCTGGTACTGGGGCTGGCACTGGCCGGTTGCTCCGACGACCCGGCCGACAAGTCGGACTCCTACACCGTGGGGGTCGCGAACTTCCTGCTCAGCGGCCCGTACTTCAGCGGCATGGACGCCGCGATCGCCGCGCAGGCGAAGACCAAGGGCAACGTGAAGATCGTCAGCACCGACGCCGGGGGCGACGCCGCCAAGCTCGCCGCCAACGTCGAGGACCTGCTGAGCAAGAACGTCGACGCGATCATCATCTCCGGCGGCCCGCTGGAGTCGGCGCCCGCCGCGCTCAACGCGATCAAGGCGGCCGGCAAGCCGGTGATCCTCGTCGACCGCAAGTTCGCCGTCGGCGAGTACACCAGCTGGATCGGCCCCGACAACGAGGCCATCGGCAAGCAGGACGGCGAGTTCCTGACCAACAAGCTGACCGCCGGCGGCAAGGTCGCGATCATCAAGGGCGGCCCGGCCGACAACTCGATCGGCCTGGCCCGCACCAACGGCCTCAAGTCGGTGCTGTCCGGCAACTCGAAGTTCACGCTGGTCGAGGCGCCCGACTTCGGCAACTGGGGCTCCGACGGCGGCCTGACCGTCATGGAGGGGCTGCTCGCCAAGCACCCCGACCTGGTCGCCGTCTTCTGCGAGAACGACGCGATGTGCCTCGGCGCGCAGCGGGCGATCGCCTCCGCCGGCAAGGCCAACCAGATCGTGCTGGCCGGCGTCGACGGCCAGGCCGAGGCGCTCAAGGCCATTCTCGACGGCACCAACTACGTGGTGACCGGCCTGAACAGCCCGAACGTCATCGGCAAGCTCGCGCTCGACCGGACCGTCGAGGTGCTCGGCGGCGCCAAGGTCGAGAAGGACACCGTCGTCCCGTCGCCGCAGATCACCAAGGACAACGCCGCGCAGTACCTCAACACATAGGGGGAGCCATGCGTCTGCGTCATCTTGTCGCCGCGTCCCTTGTGGCGGGATCCCTGGTGGCGATCCCCTCGCAGGCCGCCGTCGCGGCCCCGACCTGGCGGCTGCTGTACTCGGAGAACTTCAGCACACCGGTCAACAGCAACAACACGGCGTGGGTGCGCGACACCTACGCCAACCCGTTCGACACCATCACCGACGACCCCGGCCAGTGGTACCGCAACGACTACGGCCCCGCCTGGACGACCCAGCTCAACTCCTTCTACACGTACCGCAAGGAGTTCACGCTCGGCCAGAACGGCTGGCTGACGGCATCGCTGTCGGCGCGCGACTTCAACAAGGACGGCGTCGTCGAGTCGCCGCCGACGATCACCACCCAGGCCGTCGGCGGCTCCAATGCGGCCGTGATGACCGTGCCGGAGAGCACCGGCGGCGCGATCTTCCGGCCCACCAACCGGCTGCCCGACCAGTACCGCGTGGAGTACAAGCTCAAGACGCTGAACTTCGGCGGCAAGCGCAACGGCACGATCAACTACGACGGCAAGATCAACGGTTACTCGCCGACCGGCTGCAAGACCCAGCATCCCTGGGGTGAAGGCTCCAACAGCCCCGGCTGGAGCGGCGACGCCTCCGTCCCCTACTGCGAGTGGCAGGACGTCCGGGCCGGGCCGTACGGGTACAACGGCTTCCACTTCCTGTCGATCGTGGACTTCGCGAACCCGGCGCCGCGCAACAACCACTTCTGGCACTACCACCGCAAGGTGCTGATGGACCAGTTCGCGCAGCACCCGGACCGGGTCGGCAGCGGTACCGGCGGGCGGGTGTGCAACTCGAACACCAACACCTACTACAACTACCGTGACGGCAACTTCAACACCGTCAACATGTGGATCAGCGGGATGCCGAACTGGAACCCGGGCGCGGGCGGCCTGCCCGGCAACTCGCAGTGGTTCATGACCAGCTGCTCCGGCGGCGCGGCCGAGAACCAGCTGTCCAGCGCGGCCGAGCTGCAGCCCGAGCTGATGCCGAACGAGTTCTACACGTTCGCGATCGAGCGCGACGCGACGGGCTACACGCTGGAGGCGAGCGGCAACTTCGCCCGCGTCGGCGTGAAGACCCTGCGCTTCCACCGCCCGTTCGTGGTCAACGGCGTGCCGATCTGGCACTACAACACCCAGGCGTCGGAGTACAACGGCCAGTTCAACGGCACGCTCACCCAGAACGACGACTTCGGCAGCGCGTCGTGGCCGAACCAGTGGCCGGCCGGCTCGTCGTACCCGGACTGGTTCGTGATCGGCGACCTGTACACGAACGTCTACGAGGGCAGCGCGTCCGTGACGGACATCAAGCTGTTCGTGCCCGAGACGACCCCGGCGCCGAACCTGGCGCTGAACAAGCCGGCCACGGCCTCGAACCAGTGCGCGGCCGCGGAGGCCCCGGCGAAGGCGGTCAACGGCAGCTGGACCGGCGGCCTGTCCGACAAGTGGTGCGCGCTGGGCTCCGGCAAGTGGCTGCGGGTCGACCTCCAGTCGTCCCAGTCGGTCGGCCGGGTGGTGCTGCGGCACTCGGGTGCGGGCGGCGAGAAGCCGTCGTGGAACACCCGCGACTTCGACGTGCAGACGTCGGTTGACGGGAACACCTGGACAACGGTGGCGTCGGTCCGCGGCAACACGGCGGATGTGACGACGCATACGTTCACGCCCCGCCAGGCTCGATATCTCCGCCTGAACGTGATCACCCCGACGAGCGACTCGGACACGGCGGCGCGCATCTTCGAGCTGGAGGCGTACGCGAGCTGACGTGGTGCCGGCGTTGGTCGATCTGCCCTTGGTGGATCGACCAACGTCGCCGCACGGCCTGGCTTCTGTGCTCGGGGTGGATGCGCTTCATGATCCAGGGAAGCTTCTGGCTGCCATGGCTACCAGAAGTTTCCCTTGATCATGGCGGCGGGGCGATCTTGGGCGACCGCGGTCGGATCGCGGCTACCTGGACCAGTTTCCGGCGACGGTCGTGCCGCTTCTCGGTCGTGGCTCGTTGCATCGCTCCTGATGCATCA
>NZ_JBEXCY010000014.1:9412-18331 GCF_040605515.1 Dactylosporangium sp. NPDC005572
AGGAGCGATGCATCAGGAGCGATGCATCAGGAGCGATGCATCAGGAGCGATGCATCAGGAGCGATGCATCCTTTCTGATGTATTAAAAGTGATGCATCAAGGTTGATGCATCAGACTGGATGTGGCGCGGCGGACGTGGTGGGCGGCCTGGGGTGTGCGGCGGCTTAGGGTTGGGGCGTGGTCGGCGTGCAGGTCGCGGTCGGGGCGGTCGTCCGGCGCGGCAGAGACGTGCTGCTCGTCCGGGACGGCGACGACTGGGCGCTGCCCGGGGGTGCCGTCGGTGACGGGGAGCCGCTGCTGGGCCGGGTCGCCGCCGAGGCCGGCTACGCGGACGTCGTCGCCGAGCGGCTGCTGTGGGTCGCGCGGTACACGGCCGGCGGCCGGCGGTACGAGATGATCGGCTTTGAGGTCACCGGGGTCGGGCCGCACGGAGGCGGCGGCGAGTGGGTGGGGCTGGACGCGGCCCTCCAGCGGCTCGAAGCCATGTGGTTCGCGCCGATCCGCGAGCCCGCCGTCGCCTACCTCAGCGGGCGGGCCCGCGTCGCCACCCTCTGGTCCTGGCCCGACCTGGACGGGCCGCCCGACACGGTGCCGCCCGTCAGTCCAGCTTGAGCACGGCCACCTCGCCCAGCGTCTTGTCCGGCCGGGTGCCCTGGAAGTTGACGTGCGCCGATCTCCCCTGCAGCACCAGCAGGCCCACCGCGTTGCCGAAGTGCGGGCCCGCCAGCTTCTTCCAGCGCACGAGCGGCTTGCGGACGCCGAACATGCGGGCGACCCAGCGCATCAGCCGGGCCGCCGGCCGGTTCCAGCCGAACTTCATCGCCGGGCGGATCAGCTTGGGCATGTCGTTGTGGACCGGTGAGCAGGTCAGCTGGTACACCGGCGTCACCACCTCCGGGCCCAGGCGCGCCTTCGCCGCGTAGGAGTGGTGAACGTCACCCGAGAGCACGCTGATCGTCGCCGGGGGTGGCGCCACGCCGCCCTGGCCGGCGCCGATCTGGCCCAGCAGGACCGTCAGGGCGTCGAACGAGCGGCCGAAGGCGGCCCAGTGCTCCAGGTCGACGGCCTGGCGGAGCTTCTCGCCGAGGCGGCCGACCCAGCCGCGCGGCGACTCGGCCAGCCTCTCCGTCATCGACTCCAGGTGGTGGATGGCCGGCGGCAGCAGCCACGGCAGCGAGGAGCCGATCAGCAGGTGGTCGTAGTCGCCGGGCAGCTGCTTGGCGAACCAGGCCCACTCGCTGTCCAGCAGCATCGCCCGTTTGCCCTGCTCCAGCTCGCGGGCGGCCCGGTTGTCGACCATCACCAGGCGGGTGCGGTCGATGTCGACGGTGTAGCTCCAGCGGTACGAGGCGCGGTCGCGGTCGGCCCGGGAGCCGAACTCGTCGAGGATCCCGGTCGCGTCGCCGGCCGACACGACCGCCGCGTAGATCGGGCACTCCGCCAGGGTGCTCGGAGCCAGGTTGCCCAGGTGCTGGTACACCCAGTACGACGCCAGGCCGGCCTGGATGCGCTGCGGCCACCAGCTGAGCTGCTCCACCTGCTCGCGCCAGCGCTGCGAGGTGTTCCAGTCGTCGATGATCTCGTGGTCGTCGAAGATCATCACACTCGGTACCGTGGACAGCAGCCAGCGGATCTCGGGATCCGTCCACGAGTCGAGGTAGAGCTTCGTGTATTCGTGGAAGTCCACGACCTGGGTCGACGGCGCGTCGGCGCGCCGGGCGGCCCGGCGGTTCTTCAGCCAGCGCTGGATCTTCTCCGGGGTCTCGTCGGCGTACACCT
This sequence comes from Dactylosporangium sp. NPDC005572, assembly GCF_040605515.1. NCBI lineage: Bacteria > Bacillati > Actinomycetota > Actinomycetes > Micromonosporales > Micromonosporaceae > Dactylosporangium > Dactylosporangium sp. NPDC005572. The sequence goes on from NZ_JBEXCY010000014.1 coordinate 11,192, forward strand.
GGTCGCCGAGCAGGACCAGCAGGTCGGGCCACTCGGTGGGGGCCGCCGAGCGGATCGACTCGATGAGCCGCCCGGAGTAGGCGTCGAGGGCGTCCGGGGGATAGCGGGTGACGCTCAGCGGGCTCGCCTCCCGGCAGGAGCCGAACACGAGCCGCACCGGCGCGCCCGGGGGCCGGGTCCGGATCACCGGGGGCGGCGCGGGGTCGTCCGGCCGGGGCCAGACCTCGACGCCGTCGATCTTCAGGGTGTACCGCGTGACGGCGTCGGCCGGCAGCCCGGAGACCACGACGAGGGCATAGTGGTGACCGTGGACCGAGAACGTCCGGGCGGCGCCACCGGCGGGCGCGGCGTCGACCTCGACCGTCGCGGGGTGGGCGGTCTCCACCCAGATCGTCGCCTGGTCGCCCTCGACGCGGCGGAGGACCGGGCCGAGGACTAGGACGCCCTGGTCGGCGTCGAGATCGGCTTCGGGCATGGTACGGGGACCTCCCGGGTGGTCGCGGGGTGCCTACGAATGATGCTGCCCGGACCGTCTCGGCGCCACTGCAAGCCGCATTCCCCGGCGTCTGGGAGGATTCGTGCCATGGAGTCGTACATCGTCTTCGGCCTGGTGCTGCTCGTCGTAGTGATCGGGGCCACGCTCGCGCTCATCGCGCCCCGCTATCGGAAGCCTCCGACGCTGCCTCCCACTGAGGAGAAGAAGGCTCCGCCCGTCGTGTCGGCCCCGCCGGTCGTGTCGGCGCCTCCGGCGCCCCCGTCGGCGGAGGTCGTCGAGGCGCCCCCCGCGCCTCCGCCCGTCGTCGAGGCGCCGCCGCCGGTTGTCGAGGCGCCGCCGCCGGTCATCGAGAAGCCGGAGCCCACCGCAGGTCGCCTGGTGCGGCTGCGGGCCCGCCTCTCCCGCTCGCAGAACGTCTTCGGCAAGGGCCTGCTCGCACTGCTCTCCCGCGACAAGCTCGACGACGACACGTGGGACGAGGTCGAGGAGACCCTCATCGGCGCCGACGTCGGCGTCGCCGCCACCACCGAGATCGTCGGCAAGCTCCGCGAGCGGGCCCGCATCCACGGCACCGCGACCGCGACCGAGCTGCGGGCGATGCTCGCCGACGAGCTGGTCACCGCCCTCGAGCCGGACCTGGACCGCAGCCTCGCCGCCACGCCCCGGGACGGGCGCCCGGCCGTGCTGCTCGTCGTCGGGGTCAACGGCGCCGGCAAGACCACCACCTGCGGCAAGATCGCCCGGGTGCTCGTCGCCGACGGCCACACGGTCGTGCTCGGTGCGGCCGACACGTTCCGCGCCGCGGCCTCCGAGCAGCTCGCCACCTGGGCCGGCCGGGTGGGTGCCGAGGTCGTCCGGGGACCCGAAGGGGCGGATCCGGCCTCGGTGGCGTTCGACGCGGTCAAACGGGGTATTGACGCGGGTGTGGACACGGTGCTCATCGACACCGCCGGGCGGCTCCAGAACAAGGTCGGCCTCATGGACGAGCTGCGCAAGGTCAAGCGGGTGATCGAGAAGCACGGCCCGGTCGACGAGACGCTGCTCATCCTCGACGCCACCACCGGCCAGAACGGCCTGGAGCAGGCCCGGGTGTTCACCGAGGTGGTGGACGTCACCGGCGTGGCGCTGACCAAACTGGACGGCACCGCGAAGGGTGGCATCGTCATCGCGGTACAGCGCAAACTGGGCATTCCGGTGAAGCTCGTGGGGCTGGGAGAGGGGCCCGACGACCTCGCTCCGTTCGATGCCCGACAGTTCGTCGACGCGCTCGTTGGCAACGACGCGTAACCTCGGACGGTACCTTGGGACCGTAGGTCCCCCCGGTCTGGTCAACGAAGGACGATCACGTGACGCAGCAGGAGATCCCGCTCCATGGCGGGAACACCTCCGTCGTGGTGCGCTCGGGCGACACGGTGCGCCGCAACGCGGGCCCTTGGACGCCCGCTGTGCACGCCTTGCTGCGCCACCTGGAGTATGTCGGGTTCACCGGCGCGCCGCGGGCCTTCGGCATCGACGAGCGGGGCCGTGAGGTCCTCTCGTACCTCGAAGGCGAGTGCGGCGAGTATCCGCTCGCCCCGCACTGGGTGACCGACGAGGCGATGGTCACCGTGGCCACGATGCTGCGGATGTTCCACGACGCCCAGGCCGGGTTTCGCCCGCCGCCCAACGCGGTCTGGCGCTCCTTCGGCCCGCCGCCGCCGGACACCGAGGTCATCTGTCACCACGACGCCGCGCCGCACAACGTCATCTGGCGCCCGGACGGCACGCTGTCGCTGATCGACTTCGACCTGGCGTCGCCGGGCGCCCGGATCTACGACGTGGCGTACGCGGCGTGGACCTGGGTGCCGCTGTTCTCCGACCGCGACTCGTACACGCTCGGCTGGAAGCGGCCCAACCGGCCGCGGCGGCTGCGGATGTTCGCCGACGCCTATGGCCTCACCCCGCGTGACCGGCACCGGCTGGTGCGGGTGATCCGCAAGCGGATCGTCGATCACATCGAGGGTATTCGCCGTATGGCGGCCGCCGGAGACCCCGCATTCGTGCGGATCGTGCACAAGGGACATCTCCGTCGTCCGGTGCGTGACCTGCGGCTCATCGACTACGAGCGGCACACGCTCGAGTACGCACTTCGATAGGCATTCTCCGGATAGTGAAGGTTTCTTCACACGCTGGAAACATGACGTGACGCGGTAGAAACCGCGCAGCGCCGGTGCGCGAAACGTGGGACATGAAAGCTCTCGCGCAACCGGCTGAAGGGCAATGCTGCTCCGAAGGTCGGGAGGGAGGATCTCGACTACTAGGAGGCCAGCGTGCCTGAAGCGACCATCGATACCGGCAACACCGCATGGTTGCTGGTATCGACCGCGCTCGTGCTGCTCATGACGCCGGGTCTGGCACTGTTCTACGGTGGCCTGAACCGCTCCAAGGGCGTCCTCAACATGATGATGATGAGCTTCTCGACGATCGGGCTCGTCAGCATCCTGTGGTTGTTCTACGGGTTCAGCGCCGCCTTCGGCGCGGACTCCGCGGGCGGGTTGTTCGGTGACCTGGGACAGTACTTCGGCTCCAAGACTTACATCGACCAGTTCTGGGGCGCCACCGCCGAGAACCCCAGCGGCATCGGCATCCCCACCTACGTCTTCATGGTGTTCCAGATGACGTTCGCCGTCATCACGGTCGCCCTGATCAGCGGCGCGATCTCCGACCGCGCGAAGTTCGGCGGCTGGCTGCTCTTCGCGTTCGGCTGGGCCACGCTGGTCTACTTCCCGGTCGCCCACAACGTCTGGGGCGGCGGCTGGATCACCCAGAAGCTCCACCCGCTCGACTTCGCCGGTGGTACCGCGGTCCACATCAACGCCGGTGCGGCAGCACTCGGCGTGGCCCTGGTCCTCGGCAAGCGCATCGGCTGGCCGCGGGAGAGCATGAAGCCGCACAACGTGCCGTTCGTCGCCCTCGGCGCCGGCCTGCTGTGGTTCGGCTGGTTCGGCTTCAACGCCGGATCTGAGCTCACCGTCGACGGCGTCACCGGTCTGGCCTTCGTGAACACGCAGGTCGCGACCGCCGCCGCCGTGCTCGGCTGGGTCATCGTCGAGTGGATCCGCGACCGGAAGCCGACCCTCGTCGGCGCGTCCTCCGGTGCGATCGCCGGCCTGGTCGCGATCACCCCCGCGTGTGGCTTCATCGACTCGTGGGCGGCCGTCCTGCTCGGCCTCGTCGCCGGTATCGTCTGCGCCCTGGCCGTCAGCCTGAAGTACCGCTTCGGCTACGACGACTCGCTCGACGTGGTCGGCGTCCACTTCGTCGGTGGCTGGATCGGCTCCCTCTGGCTCGGCTTCTTCGCCAACCCGGACCTGAACTCGGCCATCACCGGTGCCCTGGGCGCCAAGGCCGGTCTGTTCAACGGCGGCGGCGCGGCCCAGCTGGGCGCGCAGGCCGGTGCCAGCGCTATCGTGACGGTCTACTCGTTCGCCGTGGCCTTCATCCTCGCCTTCATCATCGAGAAGACGGTGGGCTTCCGGGTCAGCGCCGAGTCGGAGGTCGAAGGCATCGACATCGCCGAGCACGCGGAGAGCGGCTACGACCTGACGCCGGCGAGCGGCAGCAGCGGCGGCGCCTTCGCCCTCGCGGGTGTCGGAGCGAGCAAGGCAGCAGCAACGTCGGCGGCGGAAGCCCCGGCGTCGGAAAAGGTAGCCGGATAGCGTCGAGGGATGTCGGAGGGAATGGGCATGAAGCTGGTGACCGCGGTCATCAAGCCGTACCAGCTCGACGCGGTGAAAGAGGCACTCCACGCCCTGGGCGTGGCCGGCCTGACCGTGAGCGAGGTCCAGGGCTACGGCCGTCAGAAGGGCCACACCGAGGTCTACCGCGGTGCGGAGTACACGGTGGAGTTCGTCCCGAAGATCCGGGTCGAGATCGTCACGGACGAGCTCGACTTCGAGAAGGTCGTCGACGCCATCGTGACCGCCGCCCGCACCGGCAAGATCGGTGATGGCAAGGTCTGGGTCACCTCGGTCGACGAGGTGGTCCGGGTGCGCACCGGCGAGCGCGGGCTCGACGCCCTGTAAGCCGCTGCGATCTCTACCCTGAACAGCATGACGCAACCGTCGGCGCCCGCTCCGGTCCTTTCCACCGGGGCGGGCGCCGCCGCGCGTGCCGAGCGCTCCGCCGCGCTCGACGGCTGGCTCGCCAAGGTGTACGCCGAGGCGGGCGGCACCACCGACGGCCTGGCCCTGGTCGCCGTCGGCGGCCTGGGGCGGCGCGAGTGCGCGCCACGCAGCGACCTGGACCTGGTCCTGCTCCACACCGGGCCCTCATCCATCGCCGACGAGCTCGGCACGCGCATCTGGTACCAGGTCTGGGACGCGAAGTTCGCCCTCGACCACTCGACGCGCACCCCGCAGCAGGCGCTGTCGGTCGCCCGCGAGGACCTGAAGGTCGCCCTTGGGCTGCTCGACGCCCGGCTCGTGGCCGGTGACCCCGCGCTGCTGCAGACGCTGCACGCCGACGCCGTCGCCCAATGGCGCCGGGAGGCCCGCGCCCTGCTCCCTGCGCTGCGCCGGCTCACGCAGGACCGCTGGAAGGCCCACGGCGAGCTGGCGTTCCTCCTCGAGGGCGACGTCAAGGAGTCGCGGGGTGGCCTGCGCGACTTCGGCGTACTGCGGGGCATCGGTTTCGCCGGCGTCGCCGACGGGCCGCGACCGGCCGTCCGGGGCGCGCACCTGACCCTGCTCGACGTCCGCGACGCGCTGCACGCCGTGCGCGGCCGCCGCGTCGACCGCCTCCTCGCCCAGGACCGCGACGAGGTCGCCGAGCTGCTCGACCTGGGTGACCGCGACGAGGTGCTGCGGCGGATCGCCGAGTCCGCCCGCACGATCGCGTACGCCAGCGACGACGCCTGGCGGGCCGTCGAGCGCTGGGCCGCCCCGCGTGGGCACTCCGAGCGCCGCCCGCTCGCGCGCGACGTCGTCGAGCAGAACGGCGAGGTCGTGCTGGCCCGCACCGCCGTCACCCCGCGCCCCGACCCCGCCCTCCCGCTGCGGGTCGCCGCGACCGCCGCCCGGGCCGAGCTGCCGATCTCGCACGCCACCCTGGAGTGGCTCGGCGGCTTCGCCGGCCCGATGCCCCAGCCCTGGCCGGCCCCGGCCCGCGACGCCCTGCTCACGCTGCTCGGCAGCGGCCCGTCCATGATCGAGGTCTGGGAGGCCTGCGACCGGTACGGCCTGGTCGTCAACTGGCTGCCCGAGTGGGCCCGCGTGCGCAGCCTGCCCCAGCACAACCCGGTGCACCTGTTCACCGTCGACCGCCACCTGGTCGAGACCGCCCGCGAGGCGGCCGCCCTCGCCCGCGACGTCGACCGCCCCGACCTGCTCGTACTCTGCGGCCTGGTGCACGACATCGGCAAAGGCCTGCCCGGCGACCACAGCGTCGTCGGCGCCCCGATCGCCGCCGCGATCGCCGCCCGCCTGGGCCTGCCGCCCGCCGAGGTGGCCCAGGTCGAGAAGGTCGTCCGCCTGCACCTGCTGCTGCCCGACACGGCCACCCGCCGCGACCTGTCCGACCCGCAGACGATCGCCACGGTCGCCGCCGCCGTCGGCGACACCTCCACCCTCGGCCTGCTGCACGCCCTGGCCCGCGCCGACGCAGCCGCGACCGGCCCGGCGGCCTGGTCGGACTGGAAGGGCCGCCTGATCGCCGAACTCGTCCGCTACGTCGACCGCGCGCTCGACACCGGCGTCGTCGACCCGCCCCGCTCACCTGCCGCGGCGCTGCCGGTGCCGGCGCGGCTGCCGGCGGTACACCTGGATGAAGACTCGGTGTCGGTGACCGCAACCGACCGCCGGGGCCTCCTGGCGGCGGTGGCCGGCTGCCTGTCCCTGCACCGCCTCGACGTCGTCACGGCCGACACCGTCACCGTCGACGGCGTGGCGCGGATGGTCTGCGCCGTCCAGCCCCGCTACGGCGGCGAGCTCGACCGCGAGGCGATCGTTTCGGATCTTCGCCGAGCGGTGACCGGCGACCTCCCGCTGGCCGAACGCCTGGCCGCCCGCGACCGCTCGTCCCGCCGCAGCGCCGCGGCGCCGCCGCGGGTGGTGTGGCAGCCGTCGTCGGCCGCTACGGACGCCACGGTGTTCGAGCTGCGCGCGACGGACACGCCGGGCCTGCTGTTCCGGGTGGCGAGCGCGTTGGAGGATGTGGGCGCGGACGTACGCTCGGCCCGCATCTCGACCCTGGGCGGCGCGGTGGTGGACGCGTTCTACCTGGCCGGCTCGTGGTCCCCGGACGAACGCGCCCGCATCGAGGCGGCGGTCCTCCAGGCAGCGACAGCGTCCTGAGTCCGCCCAGCGTCTGACGCGGGCACATGTAGACGTGGGTCGCTCGCTGCTCATGTTGATCTGGTGTTGCTCTCGGCGGGACGTGATCGACCACTGCCTGCGCACACGTCAATCTCGGTCGGCCGACCGACCGAGATGCCCAGCGCTCATTCGGTCGGTCGACCGACCTGCGGCAACGGCGGCGCGGCTTCGGTCGGTCGATAGACCGACTCGGTCGCTCGCGGTGTCGGTCGGTCGATCGACCGACTGGGAGGCTCGGCATGGCGGTCACGGCTGGTGCTCGCGGTTGCGGTCGACCGACCTGGGGCAACG
>NZ_JBEXCY010000014.1:18428-83240 GCF_040605515.1 Dactylosporangium sp. NPDC005572
ACGCGGCGCGGTTTCGGTCGGTCGACTGACCGACTTGGGTGCTCGCGGTTTCGGTCGGTCGATCGACCGGCTGGGGGCTCCGCATGGCGGTCACGGCTGGTGCTCGCGGTTGCGGTCGACCGACCTGGGGCAACGCGGCGCGGTTTCGGTCGGTCGACTGACCGACTTGGGTGCTCGCGGTTTCGGTCAGTCGACCGACCGACTTGGGGCACTCGGCATGGCGGTTAGCGCTGGTGCTCGCGGTTGTGGTCGGCCGACCGGCCTGGGCGGGGTGGTTCGGTCGGTCGACCGACCGACCGAGCAACCGAGCGGCCTCGGGTGCTCGGGTGTCGGTGGCCGCTGGTGTTGGCGGACTCGGTCCGTAGGCCACTGTTTGTCCGGCGTGCTTGTTCGGTCGGTCGACTGACCGACCTGAGGTGGGTTCGGCGCCATTTCGGTCGGTCGACTGACCGAATGGTGGCGACACGACCGCGGCGTGCGTCGGTAGTCGGCTCATGATCGATGGCGAGTTCTGGTTGTCGGGGCAGCCAGAACTCGCCATCGATCATGATGGGTTGGCCGGGAACCGGGCCGGCGGATGCCGAGCTCAAGATCCAGGGAAACATCTGGTCGCCATGACAGCCAGATTCTTCCCTTGATCATGAAAGCGAAGCAGCGCGCATCGACCTTGAGCGAGTCGAAGTGTGCGTAGTGCGAAGGAATCTGCACCGTCGCGTACCCTTCAAGGGACTCCTACACCCGAGGACGGATCGTCGTGTTTGACACCCTCAGTGACCGGCTCTCCGGCATCTTCTCGAAGCTGCGGAGCAAGGGCCGGCTCACCGACGCAGACGTGGACGCCACCGCACGTGAGATTCGGCTCGCGCTGCTCGAGGCCGACGTCGCGCTGCCGGTCGTCAAGGCGTTCATCGCCCGGCTGAAGGAGCGCGCCCGCGGCGCCGAGGTGTCGCAGGCGCTCAACCCGGCCCAGCAGGTTATCAAGATCGTCCACGAGGAGCTCGTCACCACGCTCGGTGGGGAGGCGCGGCGGCTGCAGTTCGCCAAGAATCCGCCCACCGTCATCATGCTCGCCGGCCTCCAGGGGTCCGGCAAGACGACCCTCGCCGGCAAGCTTGCCCGCTGGCTCAAGGGGCAGGGCCACCAGCCGCTGCTCGTCGCCGCCGACCTCCAGCGGCCCAACGCCGTCAACCAGCTGCAGGTGCTGGGCGGCCGGGCGGGCGTCGAGGTGTACGCGCCGGAGCCGGGCAACGGCGTCGGCGACCCGGTGGCCGTCGCCCGCGAGTCGATCGAGCACGCGCGGCGGCAGATGCGCGACATCATCATCGTCGACACCGCCGGCCGGCTGGGCATCGACGCCGAGATGATGCAGCAGGCCGCGAACATCCGGGACGCGGTCGACCCCGACGAGGTGCTGTTCGTCATCGACGCCATGATCGGTCAGGACGCGGTCACCACCGCCGAGGCCTTCCGCGACGGTGTGGGCATCTCGGGTGTGGTGCTGTCGAAGCTCGACGGTGACGCCCGCGGTGGTGCGGCGCTGTCCGTGCGGCACGTGACCGGCCAGCCGATCATGTTCGCGTCGACCGGCGAGAAGCTGGAGGACTTCGACGTCTTCCACCCCGACCGGATGGCCTCGCGGATCCTCGGTATGGGTGACGTGCTCACCCTCATCGAGCAGGCCGAGCAGGCGTTCGCCGACGACGAGAAAGAGCGGATGGCCGCCAAGCTCATGGGCGGCGAGCAGTTCACGCTCGAGGACTTCCTGGAGCAGCTCCAGGCGGTGCGCCGGATGGGCCCGATCGCCAACGTGCTGGCCATGATGCCGGGCATGGGGCAGATGAAGGACCAGCTGGCCGAGCTCGACGACAAGCACTTCGACCGGGTCGTCGCGATCATCCGCTCGATGACCCCGAACGAGCGGGTCAACCCGAAGATCCTCAACGCCTCGCGCCGGGTGCGCATCGCCAACGGCTCGGGCACCAGCGTCACCGACGTCAACCAGCTGCTCAGCCGCTTCGCCGACGCGCAGAAGATGATGAAGCAGATGGGCGGCATGATGGGCCTGCCCGGCGGCCGGCGGAAGGCGACCAAGTCGCCCAAGAACAAGCGCAAGGGCACCAAGGGCGCCAACAGCCGCCAGCCCCGCCTCGGCGGCGGCATGCCCGCGATGCCGCAGCTCCCGCCCGGCCTCGACCCGGCGCAGATGGACCCCAACGCGGCCGGCCTGCCGCCGGGCTTCAAGCTGCCGAAGCTGGACTTTTCGAAGCTCCAGAAGCGTGACAAGGACAACTGAGCAGCCCCTCCACGTCCGGGGCACGGTCCTTCCGGGCGGGGAGCGGCGCGACATCTGGCTGGTCGGCGACCGGGTGACCTTCGAGCCGGTCGGCAACGCCCTGACGGTGGCCGACGGCGGGTTCGTCCTGCCCGGCCTCGTCGACGCCCACTGCCACCTGGGCATCGCCCGCGGCGGCCGGCCGTCCGCCGGCGTGGACCACGCCCGGTCGCTCGCCGTCGTCGACCGCGACGCGGGCGTGCTCGCGATTCGCGACGCCGGCTCCCCGATCCCGTATGCGCAGCTCGACGACGATCCCGACATGCCCCGGCTGGCGCGGGCGGGGCGGCATGTCGCGCCGCCCAAGCGGTACCTGAGAGACATCGGCGTCGAAGTGGGCGAGGGCGACCTGGATGCCGAGGTCGCCCGGCAGGCCGCCGCCGGGAACGGCTGGGTGAAGCTGGTCGGTGACTGGATCGACCGCGGGGTCGGTGACCTCGCCCCGGCGTGGGACGTGCAGGCGATGGCGGGTGCCGTCGCGGCCGCGCACGCCGCCGGCGCGCGGGTCGCGGTGCACGCGTTCGCCGAGGAGTCCGTGGCCGCCCTGGTGCGGGCCGGGGTCGACTCGGTCGAGCACGGCACCGGGCTGTCCGCGGACGACGTCGCCGAGATGGCGGCGCGAGGCACCGCGCTCGTGCCGACGATGATCAACATTGCCACGTTCGGCGGTATCGCGGCGCAGGCCGAGGAGAAGTTCCCGGGGTACGCCCGCCACATGATCGCGCTCCGCGACCGCTTCCCGGCGGTGGTCCGCGCGGCCCACGAGGCCGGCGTGCCGATCTACGTCGGCAGCGACGCGGGCGGCGGCATCGACCACGGGATGGCCGCGCGGGAGATGCTCCTGCTGCACCGCGAGGCCGGCCTGCCCGCCGAGGCGGTCCTGCGCGCCGGCTCCTGGGGCGCCCGGGAGTGGCTCGGCTTCCCCGGCCTGGTCGAGGGTGGCCTGGCCGACCTGGTCGTGTACGCCGAGGACCCGCGCGGCGACCTGACGACCCTGCTGCGGCCGCAGCGCATCGTGCTACGCGGCAGGGTGATCGTCTAGACTCGGCAGCGTGCCGCTGCGTCCCGGAAGACCGGTTCTGCACCGGCACTTCACCCGCGACACGCTGGTCTGGGCGCCCATGACCCGGGTCGTGTCCGATGACGAGCAGGGCACCCGCCTCTGGCTCGCGACCGGCAGCCCGCTCATCCGCGAGGTCACCGTCGACGGCGCCGGGCCGCGCGACCTGCCCTTCGCCGACTGGATCGAGACCCCCAAGAAGATCATCCAGGATGTGTACCGCGGCCCGCACTGCCTGAAGTTCCACCCCCGCGACGCCGCCTACTCCGTCTGGTGGCTCTTCGACCCGTCGTTCGCCTTCCTCGCGTGGTACGTCAACCTCGAAGAACCGTCGGTAACCTGGGACGACGGCGATCTTGCCGGCATCGACCTCACCGATCAGGACCTTGACATCTGGGTGTACCGCGACCGCCGCTGGGGCTGGAAGGACGAGGACGAGCTCGAGGAGCGCCTCGCCTTCCCCGACGCCTACTGGGTCGGCGATCCCGACGCCGTCTGGGCCCAGGGCCGCGCGATCGTCCCCGCGATCGAGGTGGGCGACTGGCCGTTCGACGGCACGTGGACCGACTTCCGGCCGCCGGCCGACTGGACCATCCCCGAGCCCGTCACCAAGGGCTGGGACCGACCGAGGGAGCGCGGTTGAGCGTCGTCTTCACGCCCGGACAGGCGATCATGCACCGCAACGTGCGGCTCGGGCGGCTCGGCTGGGTGCGCCCGGCCCGGGTCGTCTCCGACGACGAGCGCGGGCTGCTGGTGTGGATCGCCCGAGGCACGCCCGTCGTCAACGAGGTGTCGGCGGACGGGCGCGGGATGCGGTCGATGCCGTTCGCCGAGTACGTCACGCTCGGCGCCCCGACGCTGCGGCACGGCACCTGGAACGGCCCGGGCGTGCTGAAGCTGCACCGGCCGGGTGATCCGGCCCACTCGGTGTGGTGGTTCCGCGACGACACCGGGCGGTTCACCGGGTGGTATGTCAACCTCGAGCGCCCCGCGGTCCGCTGGAGCGACGAGGGCGGGGCGGCCGGGGTCGACGTCACCGACGAGGACCTCGACGTGCAGGTCGCCCCCGACCGGACCTGGAACTGGAAGGACGAGGAAGAGTTCCTGGAGCGCCTCGCGATCCCTGAGCACTACTGGGTGCGTGACGAGGCAGCGGTACGGGCAGAGGGCGAGCGGGTCATCAAGGAGATCGAGGCGGGGGCGTTCCCGTTCGACGGCACGTGGACCGACTTCCGCCCACCGGCGGAGTGGGACATTCCGGGCCTGGTGCCCGGCTGGGACCGCCGGCCGCTGCAGTGAGCCCCTGGTTTTTGCGCTCGGTAGCGGGTCTGGCACAATAGTCTGCTGGTATCCGGTGTGTGTCCGAGCCCTCTAACCCGGCGTCACACCAGTCCAACAGAGCAGCCGACCGCGTCATCCCCACGACGTCCGGGCGGTCGCTCGGCTTCCAACAGATCCAGGAGCGAGCAACCAAGTGGCCGTCAAGATCCGGCTCCTGCGGATGGGCAAGATCCGCAACCCGCAGTACCGCATCGTCGTCGCCGACTCGCGCACCAAGCGCGACGGCCGGGCGATCGAGTTCGTCGGGCTTTACCACCCGAAAGAGGAGCCCTCGCGCATCGAGGTCAACTCCGAGCGCATTCAGCACTGGCTGTCGGTCGGCGCGCAGCCGAGCGAGCCGGTGCAGGCGATCCTCAGCAAGACCGGCGACTGGCAGCGGTTCAAGGGCCTGCCCGCGCCGGCCGAGCCGCTGAAGGTGCGCGCCGCGGCGCCCGACCGTCGCGCCACCTATGAGGCCGAGGCCCAGGCCGCCGCCGGTGTGGCGGACGCGCCGAAGGCCAAGAAGGCCGCCGAGCCGAAGAAGAAGGCCGAGGCCGAGGCGCCCGCCGCCGAGGCCGCGCAGGCTGAGGAGCAGTCCGGTGCCGGCGCCGGCGCGGAGGCCTGACGTGCTGCGCCCCGCGCTGGAGCACCTGGTCAAGGGCATCGTCGACAATCCCGACGACGTCCGCGTCCGCATGGTCGACTCCCGTCGCGGTCAGCGTCTCGAGGTCCGGGTCAACCCGGAGGACCTCGGCACGGTGATCGGGCGCGGTGGGCGCACCGCCAAGGCGCTGCGGCAGGTCATCACCTCGATCGGCGGTCGCGGCGTGCGCGTCGAGATCGTCGACGCCTACTGACCGCATGCTCCTCGTCGTCGGTCAGGTGATCCGGGCGCACGGCGTCCACGGCGAAGTCGTGGTCGACGTCCGCACGGATGCTCCGGCTGAACGTTTCGCCGTCGGGTCGGTCCTCACGACCGACTCGACGGCGGTTCGGCGTCTGCAGACCGTCCCGGCCGGGGCCTGGCGGCCGCCGGCGACGCTGACGGTCGAAACCGTCCGGCCGCACCAGGGGCGGCTGCTGGTCGTCTTCGACGGCATCTACGACCGCAACCTCGCCGAGGACATGCGGGGTGTGTTGCTGTGCGTCGACAGCGACACGATTCCGCCCAGCGACGACCCCGACGAGTTCAACGATCACGAGCTGATCGGCCTCGCGATCGTCCGGCCCGACGGCGAGCGCATCGGCGAACTGCTGCGCATCGACCACGCGCCCGCCCACGACCTGCTCGTCGTGCGGCTCACCGACGGGCGCACCGGGCTGGTCCCGTTCGTCCGCGAGATCGTCCCCGAGGTCGACGTGCCCGGCGGGCGGATCGTCGTCACCCCGCCGGAAGGCCTCTTCGACCTATGAGGGTCGACGTCGTCACGATCTTCCCCGACTACCTCGCGCCGCTGGAGCTGTCGCTCATCGGCAAGGCGCGCGCCGCGGGCACGCTCAAGGTCGACGTCCACGACCTGCGCCGCTGGACGCACGACGTGCACCGCACGGTCGACGACTCGCCCTACGGCGGCGGCCCCGGCATGGTCATGCGCCCCGAGCCGTGGGGCCAGGCCCTCGACGAGCTGGCCGGCCCCGACACCCATCTCGTCGTGCCCAGCCCGGCCGGGGCCCCGTTCACGCAGGCCACCGCCCGCGCCCTGGCCGAGGACCCGCACCTGCTGTTCGCCTGCGGGCGGTACGAGGGAATCGACCAGCGCGTCATCGACCACGCGAGCACCCGCATGCGGGTGACCGAGCTCTCCCTCGGCGACTACGTGCTCTTCGGTGGCGAGGTCGCCGTGCTGGTCGTCCTGGAGGCCGTCACCCGGCTGTTGCCCGGGGTGCTGGGCAACGCCGACTCGCTGGTGGACGAGTCGCACGCCGCCGGCGTCCTCGAGGCGCCGATGTACACCAAGCCCCCGACCTGGCGGGGTCTCGACGTCCCGGAGATCCTCCGGTCGGGTGATCACGGAAAGATCGCCCGCTGGCGCCGTGAGCAGGCGCTGCTGCGCACCGCCGAGCGCCGGCCCGACCTGCTCGCGGCCCTCGAGCCCGGTGATCAAGGGACCTGATTTCAGGTTCCGGGCGTCGATGTGGCAAAGTGGTGAGGTTGCCACGGGCATTCGCCCCACAAAACCTATGCGCGTCCCGCACTCGGGCGTGCCTTGAAGTGACGAGGAACAGCCGCGATGAACACGCTGGACGCGCTGGACGCACAGTCGCAGCGGACCGATATCCCCAGCTTCCGCGCCGGTGACACCGTCAAGGTGCACGCCCGCGTCGTCGAGGGCAACCGGTCCCGGGTCCAGATCTTCCAGGGCGTGGTGATCCGTCGCCAGGGCGCCGGCCTGCGGGAGACCTTCTCGGTCCGCAAGGTGAGCTTCGGCGTCGGCGTCGAGCGCACCTACCCGGTGAACAGCCCGGCCGTCGACCGCATCGAGGTCGTCACCCGCGGTGACGTGCGCCGCGCCAAGCTTTACTACCTCCGTGACCTTCGCGGCAAGAAGGCGAAGATCAAGGAGAAGCGCGACACCAGGGTCAGCAGCTGACCCTGCGGTTCGCCACAATGCCATCAGGGAGGGGCGCCATGCGCACCCTCCCTGAGCCATGTCCCGGAACGGCCTTTTCGGCCACGAGGGACTGGGCTCCCCAAAGTGGTCTTGTGCATCTAGGCTGACGCCGATGGCAAGCGACCCCTATGGCCGCGATGGTTACGACGATCGCGGCGATGACTCACCCCCACGTCAACGCCCCCTCGACCAGGAGGGCGAGCAGCGTGGGCAGTTCGGTTTCGGCGGTGTGAGCTACCCGGGACACGATTACTGGGCAGCCACGGGCCGGCCCGAGAACGTCGACCAGCGCTCGTACGACGGCAGTTGGAACCGCGACGGCTACGACACCGAGCCGCGCCGCGACGACCGCTACGACGAGCCGCAGGGTGGCCGGAACGCGGGCCGGGCCGATGAGCTGTACGGCGGCGGCCGGGGTCGCTGGGACCGGGAGCGGTACGACGAGCCGCCGATCGTGCGCGACCGCGCCTTCGAGGACCAGCGCTCGCAGTACGACGACCGTTACGAGCGCAGCTTCGACCGCCGGCGCCCGGCGGCGCGTGACGACTACGACGACGACAGCTCCTCCCAGTCGTGGCGCAGCAAGGTGCGCAAGAAGCGCAAGAACATGCCGCTGTGGCAGGAGCTGCCGCTACTGCTCATCGTGGCGTTCTGCCTCGCGGTGCTCATCCGCACCTTCCTGGTCCAGGCCTTCTTCATCCCGTCCGGCTCGATGGAGGAGACCCTCCTCGTCGGCGACCGCGTCCTGGTCAACAAGGTGCTGTACGACGTCCGGGAGCCCCAGCGGGGCGAGATCGTGGTCTTCGAGGGGCCGGCCAACTGGGCCCCGGAGAACCAGATCGACAAGGACGCGGGCTTCTTCGCCGAGCTCGGCCGCACGGTCGGCGACCTGGTCGGGTTCTCCCAGCCGGGCGAGAAGGACTTCATCAAGCGGGTCATCGGCCTGCCCGGCGACACCGTCGCCTGCTGCGACGTGCAGGGCCGGGTGACGGTCAACGGGTACCCGCTCGACGAGTCGTCGTACGTCTACGAGGACTCGCCGCTCGACGCCACCCCCAACCCGCGGCAGTGCACCGCCCGCCGCTTCGACCCGGTGAAGGTGGAGCCGGGGCAGATGTTCGTGATGGGCGACCACCGCGGGGTGTCGCAGGACTCGCGCTGCCAGGGCCAGGTGCCGATCGACAATGTGATCGGGCGGGCCTTCGTCATCCTGTGGCCGAGCAGCCGATGGGGCTGGCTCTCGGTACCGGAGACATTCAAGAACGTGCCGAAGAGCGCGGCGGCGCCGGCGTCGCCCGGTCCGCGGGTCACCCGCGTGCCGCAGGTCCCATTGACGCCGGACTTCTTCGTTGCCCCCTTGGCGGCTTCTGCCATGGTTTCGACCCGTTCGGCGCGTCCGCAGCGGTTGAGGCGTCGCCGATGGTGAGGAGCACGTACCCTTCAGGGCGTGATTGACGAGCAGACCAAGAAGCGCGGCAGTTTCTGGCGCGAGTTGCCGGTGTTGCTGGGCGTGGCGATCATCGTCGCCGTCGTGGTGCGGGCCTTCGTTCTCCAGACCTTCTACATCCCTTCGGAGTCGATGGAGAACACCCTCCTGATCAAGGATCGGGTGCTCGTCAACAAGCTGGTCTACGACTTCCGCTCCCCGCACCGGGGCGAGGTGATCGTGTTCGAAGCGCCGAACTCGTGGCGCAACGACCCGTCGGAAGAGGACTTCATCAAGCGGGTCATCGCGGTCGGCGGCGACCACATCGTGTGCTGCGACGACAAGCAGCGGATCACGGTCAACGGCACGCCCCTGGACGAGACGTACATCTACACCACCGAGGACGGGCTGCAGGACCTGCCGAGCGAGGAGCAGTTCGACGTCACGGTGCCCAAAGGGCGGCTGTGGGTGATGGGGGACCATCGGTCGCGGTCGGGCGACTCGCGGTACAACTTCATCAGGATGAAGGATCCGGTCCAGGCCACCATCTCCGAGGACGACGTGATCGGCCGCGCGTTCGTGGTCTTCTGGCCGTTCTCCAGAGCCAAATGGCTCAGCGTCCCCGACACCTTCGAGAAGGTGCCCGATCCCGCCGCGAGGTGAGCACGTCGTAGTCTCGTCGGTATGACGGACGGCGCGGGGGTCATCGATCGCAGGGCGGCCCGGGTGCTCCTGATCGATCCGGCCGGACGGGTTCTGCTGCTGCACGGCTGGGATCCGGCCCGCCCCGACCACCGCTACTGGTTCACCGTGGGCGGCGGCCTGGAGGACGGGGAGACGCTGCTCGACGCCGCCGTGCGGGAGGTCTTCGAGGAGACCGGGCTGCGCGTCGAGCCGGCCGACCTGACGGGACCGGTCCGCACCGACGTGGTCCGCTTTCCGTTCGACGGGCAGTGGTATACGCAGGAGCAGGCCTTCTTTGTCGTGCGTACGCTGGAATTCGAGGTCGACCTGACCCACCTGGGGGAGTACGAGGTCGGCTGCATCGACGTCGGCCGGTGGTGGTCGGCCGACGAGCTGCGGGAGACGTCGGAGCGGTACTACCCCGGGGACCTCGTCGCGCTCCTGCGGGAGGTGGGGTGACGTGCTGGCGCCCCCTCGCACCGTCGTGCACCGCGCCGCGGGCCTGTGGGCCCTGGAGCGGGCGCTGCAGCGGCGCGGCTTCGACCGGGTCGCCGGCGCCGACGAGGCCGGCCGGGGCGCGTGCGCCGGGCCGCTCGTGGTCGCCGCGGTCGTGCTGCCGCAGGGCCGCCGCGGCGAGATCGAGGAGCTCAACGACTCCAAGCTGCTGACCGCCGCCGCCCGCGACCGGATCTACGAGGAGGTCGTGCGGCGGGCCGAGGCCTGGTCGGTGGTCATCATCCCGCCCGGCGACATCGACCGCCGCGGCCTGCACGTGTGCAACCTGGCCGGGATGCGCCGGGCGTTCGCCGGGCTGTCGGTCCGCCCCGACTACGTGCTCACCGACGGCTTCCGCGTCGACGGGCTGGGTGTGCCCGGGCTGGCGGTGTGGAAGGGTGACCAGGTCGCCGCCTGCGTCGCCGCCGCGAGCGTCGTGGCGAAGGTCACCCGGGACCGGATCATGCAGGACCTGCACAAGACCCATCCCGAGTACGGCTTCGACGAGCACAAAGGCTACTCGACCCCGGATCACCAGGCCGCGCTCTCGATGCACGGGCCGTGCGCCGAGCACCGTTTCTCCTATGCGAACGTGGCAGCGGTAGGGCGCCCGGGCCAAAGGCGCGGTAACGTCGGCGTGGCGCCCGGCGCGCCCGCACGGGTGCCGGCGCAAGTGGGCGACAATGTGGCTATGGAAGGCGGACCGCGATGAGCGCCGAAGATCTCGAGAAGTACGAAACCGAGATGGAGCTCCAGCTCTACCGGGAGTACCGCGACATCGTCCGCCAGTTCTCCTACGTGGTGGAGACCGAGCGCCGGTTCTACCTGGCCAACCAGGTCGACCTGCACGTGCGCAACTCCGACGGCGAGGTCTACTTCGAGGTCGAGATGCACGACGCGTGGGTCTGGGACATGTACCGTCCGGCCCGCTTCGTGAAGAACGTGCGGGTGATGACCTTCAAGGACGTCAACGTCGAGGAGCTCGAGAAGCCGGACATCTCGCTCCCCGACAACGCCTTCGGCTCGTAGTTGTCCACAAGGCCGTCGTTGTCCACAGATCTTGAGGGTCGGGGCGACGGCGGCTGTCCTGTCTGCGGGACCCTTCCGGGGTGCTCGCTCTGCTGCTCGCCCTGACGCTGTTCCGTGCCCCGCTGCCCTTGGACGTCGTCCGCCCGTTCGAGGCGCCGCCCTCTCCGTATGCGCCCGGCCACCGGGGTGTCGACCTCGCGGGTGCCGACGGCGCCCAGGTGGTCAGCGCCGGACTCGGGGTCGTGACGTTCGCCGGGCCCGTGGCCGGTCGGGGCGTCGTCGCCATCGCCCATCCCGGCGGCCTGCGCACCACCTACGAACCCGTCGACCCCCTGGTCAGTGCCGGGATCACGGTGGCGGCCGGGACGCCGATCGGCCTGCTGCGGGCCGGTCACTGCCCCGCCGTCTGCCTGCACTGGGGCCTGCGGGACGGCGATACGTACCTCGACCCGCTGAGCCTCCTGGGCCGCGGCCGGGTGCGCCTGCTCCCCATCACCGGAGCAGTTTCGGCAGCCCCTCGGCGAGCCGCTGGAAGTCCTCCACGCGGTTGTAGACCTGGGCCGACAGCCGCAGGTAGCCCCGGCCGTGCCAGGCGGCCAGCCCGACTTCGGCGCCGAGCTCGTCGGAGATCCGGCGCCGGAGGGTGACGGCCGACGTCAGGTCGGCGGCGACCCCCGGCGGCAGCGGCACCAGCGTCATCGGCAGGCCGGTCGGCGGCGGCGCCTCGGTGCCGATCGCCGCGGCCACGACGTGCTGCCCGTGCTCGGCCAGCGCCGCGTTGTGCCGCCGCACGTCGTCGACGCCCAGCGACCGCAGCACGAACAGGCCGGTGGGCGCGGCGAGCCACGGGGTGTAGTCGTGGGCGCCCACCCACTCCAGGCTGGCCGGGAAGCCCGCCTCTGTCGACCAGGACAGCACCAGCGGCCGGATGCGGGACCGCCAGGCCGGCGCGACGCTGAGCAGCGCCGTGCCGCGCGGTGCGAACGCCCACTTGTGCAGGTTGCCGACCCAGAAGTCGGCGCCGAGCTCGCTGACCGGGTCGTCGACGATCCCCGGGCCGTGCGCGGCGTCGACGTGGACGGCGACGCGGTCGCCGGCCGTCGCCCGCACCGCATCGATGATCTTGCGGACCGGGAACAACCGCGCCGTCGCGGCGGTGACCCGGTCGACGATCACCAGCCGGGTCCGCGGCGTGATCGCGCCCAGCACGGCGGCCGTCACCGTCGTGTCGTCGGCGTTCATCGGGACCCGCGCCACCCGGTGGACGGCGCCGGTCCGCCGGCAGGTCTCGTCGACCGCCAGGTCCACGGCGCCATATCCGTGGTCGGTGGTGAGGATTTCCTCTCCGGTACCGAGGGGAATGCTCGACAGGACGATCGAGGTCCCGGTGGTGGCGTTGTCGACCAGCGCCGTGCCCTCCGGGTCGGCGCCCACGAACGCCGCCAGGTGCCGCCGGACGTGCGCGACGCGCTCCTCCAGCCCGACGCTGAAGAACCGGTGCGGGTTGGCCTCCATCTCGTCACGGAAGCGCTGCTGGGCCCGCTGGACCGTGATCGGCACCATGCCGAAGGAGCCGTGGTTGAGCTGGGCGACGGTCGCGTCGTTGGAGAAGAGCAGCCGCGCGCCGGGAATCGGGTCAGGCACGCGGATGGGCTTGTTCATATGCGGCACGCAATCGCTCGATCGACACATGAGTGTAGATCTGCGTGCTCGACAGCGAGGCGTGTCCGAGCAACTCCTGCACGGAGCGCAGGTCGGCGCCGCCCTCCAGCAGGTGCGTCGCGGCCGAGTGCCGCAGGTCGTGCGGCGAGGTGTGCGGCAGGCCGGCCGCGCGGGCGTAGCCGTCGACGATCCGCCGCGCCGCGGTCGTCTGCAGCCGGCCGCCCCGCGCGCCCAGCAGCAGCGCGTTGCCGCTGGCGGAGACGGCCAGCGCCGGCCGGCCGTGCCGCAGCCAGGCGGTGAGGGCCTGGTCGGCCGGCAGCCCGTAGGGCACGGACCGCTCCTTGTCGCCCTTGCCGACCACCCGGACGACCCGCCGCATCCGGTCGACGTCGGCCAGGTCGAGCCCGCACAGCTCGCTGACCCGGACGCCGGTGGCGTAGAGCAGCTCCAGGACGAGGCGGTCGCGCAGGCCGACGGCGTCGGCGCGGCCCGCCGGCCCGGTCACCAGCGTCGCGGCCTGGTCCTGGCGCAGCACCGTGGGCAGGTCGCGGTGGGCCTTCGGGCTGGCCAGGCGCTGGCCGGGGTCGGTCGGGACGAGGCCCTCGCGATGGGCCCAGGCGGTGAACGTGCGGGCGGCGGCCGCGCGCCGCGCCAGGCTGGTCCGGGCGTCGCCGGCGGCCCGGCGGCGGGCCAGCCAGCCGCGCAGGATGGCGAGGGTGAGGTCCTGCGGACCTTCGGCGCCGCCCTCGGCGGCGTGCCGGAGCAGGTCCGTGACGTCGCCGACGTAGGCGCGGACGGTGTGGGCGGACCGGTTGCGCTCGGCGGCGAGGTGCCGGGCGAACGCATCGACCGCCTCCGCCATCATGCGTCCACGATAGCGGCCGCTCGCACTCCGGGGATCTCCTCCAGCAGCGTGGACAGCGACCGCTCGATCACCGGTCCGGGCACGCTGATGGTGAACTCGTCGGTCGCCACTGCGCCGTCGCGGCTGAGCACCCGCATCTCATGGATGTCGACGCCCAGGCGACCGAGCAGCGTCGTCACCTGGCCGAGGGAGCCGGGACGGTCGGGGAGCTCCACGATGAGTCTCATGGGACGAGCCTTCCGAACGTGCGTTTCCGGGCGATTTCGACGCCACGTCGTTCGTGTTCGTTGACTTCGTCAACTGATTGCTTGACTATGTCAAGTATGACTACCGAGGCTGTGGCGGCCGTGCGGAGGTTCAGCCGCTTCTACACCAACATGATCGGCGCGCTGCGGGCCGGGCTGCTCGACTCGCCGTACTCGCTGTCGGAGAGCCGTGTGCTCTTCGAGCTCGCCCAGACGCCCGACGGCGTCGACGTCGCCGAGCTGCGGCACCGGCTCGACATGGACGCCGGCTACCTCAGCCGGATCCTCGGCCGCTTCGAGGCCGACGGCCTCGCCGTGCGGGAGCGCTCCGCGGCCGACGGCCGCCGCCAGCGGATCAGCCTGCTGGAGGCCGGCCGCTCGGGGGCGGCCGACCTGGGCCGGCGCTCGGACGCGCAGGCCGCCGCGCTGCTCGCCTCGGTGAGCGACGTGGACCAGCGGCGGCTCGTGGGCGCGATGGCCGCAATAGAGTCGATCCTGGGCGACCCGGTTCCCTCGGCCCCGGCGGTGGTGCTGCGGCCGGTGGGCCCGGGCGACCTCGGCTGGGTGGTGCAGCGCCACGGGGTGCTCTACGCCGGCGAGTACGGCTGGGACGAGACCTTCGAGGCGATGGTGGCCCGCATCGTCGCCGACTACGCGGCGGGGCACGACCCGCGCCGCGAGCACGCCTGGATCGCCGAGGTCGACGGGGAACCGGTCGGCTCGGTCTTCTGCGTCCGCGACACCGAGACGACCGCGAAGCTGCGGCTGCTGTTCGTCGACCGGAAGGCCCGCGGCCTGGGCGTCGGCACCCGGCTCGTCGACGAGTGCCTGCGGTTCGCCACCCGCGCCGGCTACCGCGACATCGTGCTGTTCACCCATGACGTGCTCGCCGACGCCCGCCGCGTCTACCAGCGGGCCGGGTTCGAACTGGACAGTTCCGAGCGGGCGCCGGCCTACGGGCACGACCTCGTGCACCAGTACTGGCGGCGGTCGTTGTCCACAAGCGACCCGTTGTCCACAGTTTGATCTTCCTCCGCCGTCGCGGCGGGCCGGATTTTGGCAGAGTCCCGGGCCATGACGCACCACAACCAGATCGTCGCGGGTTACGGGGAACGCCTCGCCGGCCGCTATCTCGTGTCCCAGGGCCTCGTGATCCTCGACCGCAACTGGCTGCCGCCGCCCGGCCCGCTCCGCGGGGAGCTCGACCTCATCGCCCGGGACGGCGCCGACGTCGTCTTCGTGGAGGTCAAGACCCGCCGCAGCGTCCGCTACGGCAGGCCGGCCGAGGCGGTCGTGCCCAGCAAGGCGCGCCGCCTGCGCCGGCTGGCCCTGCAGTGGCTGGCCGCCAACGACGCGACCTACCGCAACGTCCGCTTCGACGTCGTCAGCGTCCTGCTGAGCCGCCCGATCGCCGTCCAGCACCTGCGCGGGGCCTTCTGATGGGTTACGCACAGGTGCGGTCGGTGGCGCTGTCCGGCGTCGTCGGCGAGGTGATCGTCGTGGAGGCCGACGTCGCACCCGGCCTGCCCAGCCTGGTCGTGTCCGGCCTGCCGGACGCGGCGCTGAGCGAGGCCCGCGACCGCATCCGCGCCGCCGTCCACAACTCGGGCGCGTCGTGGCCGCAGCAGCGCATCACGGTCAACCTCCTGCCGGCCCACCTCCGCAAGCACGGTTCGGGCTTCGACACAGCGATGGCGCTGGCCGTCCTGGCCGCCGGCGCCGGCCTGCCCATCGGCCGCCTGGTCGACGCGGTGGTCCTCGGCGAGCTCGGCCTCGACGGCACCGTCCGCCCGGTCCGCGGGGTCCTGCCGGCGGTGCTGGCGGCCAGCCGCGCGGGCGTCGGCGCCGCCGTGGTCCCGCCGGCCAACGTCGCCGAGGCGCGCCTGGTGCCGGGCGTGGAGGTGCGGGCCGCCGACAGCCTGGGGCGCATCATCGGCTATCTCCACGGCGCCGAGCGCCTGCTCGATCCGGTCTCCGGCGCATCCGTGCCCGAGCCGCCGCCGCTGGACCTCGCCGACGTCCTCGGTCAGGAGCGCGGCCGGCGGGTCATCGAGCTGGCCGCGGCGGGGCGCCACCACGTGGCGATGTTCGGCCCGCCGGGCGCCGGCAAGACGATGCTGGCCCACCGGCTCCCCGGCATCCTGCCGCCGCTGGGCGACGAGGAGGCGATCGAGGCGACGGCGCTGCACTCGGTGGCGGGCACCCTGCCGCCGGGCAGCGGCCTGATCCGGCGCCCGCCGCTGCAGTCGCCCCACCACACGGCCTCGGTGGCCGCCCTGGTGGGCGGCGGCTCGGGCCTGGCCCGCCCGGGCGCCATCAGCCTGGCCCACAACGGCGTCCTCTTCCTGGACGAGTGCGCGGAGTTCCAGCCGGGCGCGCTGGACGCGCTGCGGGAGCCGCTGGAGGAGGGGCGGATTCGGCTGCGGCGGGCGTCGGGGGAGACGGTCTACCCGGCCCGGATGCAGCTGGTGATGGCGGCGAACCTGTGCCCGTGCGCCCGGCCGCCACACCTGTGCCAGTGCCCCTCGGTGGTGCGCCGGCGCTATCTGGGCCGGTTGTCCGGTCCGCTGATGGACCGCATCGACCTGCAGGTCGATCTCGACCCGGTCCGCTCGGCCGCCCTCGTCGACACCGAGATCGTCGAGTCCTCGGAGGTCGTCGCCAAGCGGGTGGCGGAGGCCCGGGGCATTGCCGCCGAGCGATGGAAGCCGTGGGCCGGGGCCAACGCCGAGGCGCCCGGCCACGTCATCCGCCACCACCGGATGCGACTGCCGCGGTCTGTCCTCCACCCACTCGTCCGGGCCGTGGACCGGGGTCGCATGTCGGCCCGCGGGTTCGAGCGATGCGTCCGCGTCGCCTGGACCATGGCCGACCTCGACGGCCGCTCGGCTCCCGACACGGGCGACGTGGCCGAGGCCCTGCAGATGCGCTCGCGGAGCAGCCGATGAGCGACGATCGCGAGGCGCGGATGGCGCTCGGGGTGCTGGTCGAGCCCGGGAGCCGGGAGCTCGGGCTGCTGGTCCGTGCCGAGGGGGCCGCCGTCGCGCTCGACTGCGTGCTGCGGGGCGTCGGGGTCACCGACCACCTCGCCGGGGCGGTCCGCGCGCGGCTGGTGTCGGCCGGACTGGCCGGCGCGGCGGATGTCACCGCCCGGATCGTGGAGGGGTTGACCGAGCGGGCCGACCGGCTCGGCGCCCGGATCGTCACCGCGGCCGACGACGAGTGGCCGCCGGCGCTCGACGACCTCGTGTCGGCCAGCCGCGAGGGCAACATGCTGCGCCGGGACACGGATCCGCCGCTCGCGTTGTGGATCCGGGGCGCCGGGCGGCTCGCCGACGTGCTGGTGCGGTCGGTGTCGGTGGTCGGCGCGCGAGCGGTGACGGCGTATGGCGAGTTCGTGGCCTCCGAGTTCGCGTACGGGTTGGCCCAGCGGGGCTGGACGGTCGTCTCCGGCGGCGCGCTCGGGGTCGACGTCACCGCCCATCGCGGCGCGCTGGCGGCGGCCGGGCCGACCGTCGCGGTGCTGGCGTGCGGGATCGACCGCAACTACCCGGCGGCCAACGCCAACGTGCTGGAGCGGATCGCCGAGGAGGGGCTGCTGCTCACCGAGTGGCCGCCGGGCACCAACCCGCACAAGACGCGGTTCCTGACCCGCAACCGGGTCATCGCGGCGGCGACGCGCGGCACGGTGGTGGTCGAGGCCGGGTCGCGCAGTGGGGCGCGGAACACGCTCGGGTATGCGCGGCTGCTGCGGCGCTCGGCGATGGTCGTGCCCGGGCCGATCACGTCGGCGATGTCGATCGGCTGCCACGTGGAGCTGCGGGTGCCGGGCACGGTGCCGGTGACCCGGGTCGAGGAGATCATCGAGGAGGTCGGGGCGGTGGGGGAGCTGGCCGACCCGATCCAGGGCGCGGAGCGGCCGGAGGACGTGCTCGACCCGTTGCAGGCCCGGATCCTCGACGCGGTGCCGCCGCGGCGCCCGCGCACGGCCGAGGAGGTCGCCGCCGTGGCCGGGGTCAGCGGCCGCGACGCGCGGCGCAACCTGCCGCTGCTGGAGGAGCTGGGGTTCGTGGTCCTGGGCGACGCCGGCTACCGGCTGGCGGCCGGGCTCGACGTGCCCCGGCCGCCGGAGGAGGGCTGAGATGCGCGGTTCAGAGCCGTTGCAGGCGGGCGACGGCCTCGTCGAGCACCTCGTCGCGCTTGCAGAAGGCGAAGCGCACGAGCCGGCGGCCCGCGGACACGTCGTCGTAGAAGACCTGCGTGGGCACGGCGACGACGCCGCAACGCTCCGGCAGCGCCAGGCAGAACTCGATGCCGTCGGTGCCGCCGAGCGGGGTGATGTCGGCGGTGACGAAGTACGTGCCCTCGGGCCGCAGCACCGCGAAGCCCGCCTCGGCCAGGCCCTGGCACAGGCGGTCGCGCTTGCGCTGGAGGTCGTCGCGGAACTGCTCGTAGTAGGACCGCGGCGAGTCCAGCGCCACCGCGACCGCCGGCTGCAGCGGGCCGGCGTTGACGTAGGTCAGGAACTGCTTGACCCGCGTCACCGCCGACACCAGCGGGCGGGGGCCGCAGGCCCATCCGATCTTCCAGCCGGTGCAGGAGAAGGTCTTGCCGGCCGAGGAGATCTGCACGGTCCGCTCGCGCATGCCGGGGAGGCCGGCCAGGGGCACGTGCGGCGCGGCGGCGTCGGTGAAGATCAGGTGCTCGTAGACCTCGTCGGTGACGGCGTAGGCGTCGAACTCGGTGCACAGGGCGGCGACCTGCGCCAGCTCGTCGGCGGTGAAGACCTTGCCGGTGGGGTTGTGCGGCGAGTTGAGCAGCACCAGGCGGGTGCGCGGGCCGAAGGCGTCGCGCAGCTCGGCCGGGTCGAAGGTGTAGCGCCCGTCGTGGACCCGCAGTGTGACCGGCCGCCGGACCGCGCCGGCGAGGGCGATCGAGGCCGCGTAGGAGTCGTAGTAGGGCTCGAAGCAGACGACCTCGTCGCCGGGCTCGCACAGGGCCAGGATGCTGGCCGCGATGGCCTCGGTCGCGCCGGCCGTCACCAGGATCTCGCCGTCGGGGTCGTAGTCGAGCCCCCAGAAGGCCTTCTGGTGCGCGGAGACCGCGGCGCGCAGCTCGGGGACGCCGGGGCCCGGCGGGTACTGGTTGCGACCGCCGTGGATCGCCGCCGCGGCCGCGTCGAGCATCGCGGCCGGGCCGTCGGTGTCGGGGAAGCCCTGGCCGAGGTTGACCGAGCCGGTGCGCACGGCGAGCGCCGACATCTCGGCGAAGATGGTGGTGCCGAAGGGGCGCATGCGGGCGACGAGGGGATCAGTCACCCCCCGAGTATGCGGCCCGCCACGCTGGACCTGCGCCGGGTGGCGGTGATCATGCTTAGGGCCTACCGTGACGGACCGTGGATGGACGCCGCAGTTTCCCGGACCCGGATGCCGAACCCCGCTGGTATCCGGATGATCGGGGATATGACGACCGTGTCCGGGACGAATCGCCCCGTGACGAACGCGGATACGGGGACGATCGGGGATACGGCGAGGAGCGGGACCGCGGCTACGTGCCGACCCGGTACGCCGAGGAGCGCGACGGCTACCGGGTGCCCGAGCCGCGCCAGACCGGCCGGGGGTACGAGCCGGTGTACGGCGACAGCCCGAGCGGGCAGTTCCCGGGCCCGCTGAGCCGCGACCCGTACGGCAACGACTCCGCGGAGATGCCGCTCGAGTCGGTGAGCCGGTCGCGCCGGTCGGAGCCGATCGACCGCAGCACGCTGCAGCGGCCGACCTCCGGGGCGCCCGCCGCGCCCGAGCCGGTGCCGGCGACGGCGCCGCTCTCCGGCCCGCCGATGTCCGGTCCGCCGATGTCGGGCCCGCCGCTCGCGCTGCCGACCGTGCCGCCGCCCCCGCCGGGTGGCCACGGCGGCCATGGCGGGTACGCGGGGCCGCCGCCCGGCGCCGAGGGCACCAGCGCCTTCGCCGCGCCGACGACGCTCACCGCCGCGGTCCCGCCGCCCGGTGTCGAGCCGGGTGGCGCGGTGTACCGCAGCAAGCGGCCGGGTCTGGCCGTCGCGCTGGTGGTCCTGACCGTGGTGTTCGAGCTGCCGGT
Organism: Dactylosporangium sp. NPDC005572; assembly: GCF_040605515.1. Classification (NCBI taxonomy): domain Bacteria; kingdom Bacillati; phylum Actinomycetota; class Actinomycetes; order Micromonosporales; family Micromonosporaceae; genus Dactylosporangium; species Dactylosporangium sp. NPDC005572. The sequence goes on from NZ_JBEXCY010000014.1 coordinate 38,255, forward strand.
CCTGCGGCTGTTCCTGACGGCGGTCACCGCCGACCGGATCGAGGCCGGCGGGACGCTCGCCGGCATCTTCATGATGGTCGGCATGCCGATGTTCGCCCTCGGGCTGTACGGCCTGATCGGCGGCGCGGCGGGCGCGGCGCCAGGGGCGCGGGCGTGGTCGCGGACGCCGCTGGCGTACCTGCCGGTGGCCCTGCTGCTGTTCGTCGCGGCCGGCCTCGCCGCCTGACGAAGCCGCCTGACGAAGCCGCCTGACGAAGCCGCCTGACAGACTGCCTGACGAAAACGGCAAAACCGCCCGAACCGGTCGTGGCCGGGGGGATTCGAGCTCTCCTCCCGGCTACGCGTACACTTTCCATCGGCGACCGCGCACGCGCGGTCGACCTCGCGCGCCCTCCCACAGCCCGCCGCACTTCTTCTGCGCCGGGCGATCAAGGGCGGCGGCCGCCCTGGTCCCGAGATCAGCAGTCAGCATGCACTCGGGTGAGAACGGCCGACGACCGGGCGCCAGGACGGCGGTCCGACCGGCCCGCCGTGACAACCAGGATCGAAGGGATCCACCAACATGGCTGTGACCATGCGCCAGCTGCTTGAGAGCGGCGTGCACTTCGGGCACCAGACTCGCCGCTGGAACCCGAAGATGAAGCGCTTCATCTTCACCGAGCGCAACGGCATCTACATCATCGACCTGCGCCAGACCCTCGACTACATCGAGAAGGCCTACGACTACATCCGCAACACCGTCGCCGAGGGCGGCTCGGTGCTGTTCGTGGGCACGAAGAAGCAGGCGCAGGAGGCCATCGCCGAGCAGGCGACGCGCGTCGGTCAGCCCTACGTGAACCACCGCTGGCTGGGCGGCATGCTCACCAACTTCCAGACCGTCTACAAGCGGCTCCAGCGCATGAAGGAGCTGGAGTCGCTCGACCTCACCGGCACCGCGCAGGGCTACACCAAGAAGGAGACCCTGCAGCTGTCGCGCGAGCAGACCAAGCTGAGCCGCACGCTCGGCGGTCTCCGCGACATGCAGAAGCTCCCGTCGGCGATCTGGGTCATCGACACCAAGAAGGAGCACATCGCGGTCGACGAGGCCCGCAAGCTGGGCATCCCGGTCATCGCCGTGCTCGACACCAACTGCGACCCGGACGAGGTCGACTTCCCGATCCCCGGGAACGACGACGCCATCCGCTCCGCCGCGCTGCTGACCCGCGTGGTCGCCGACGCGGTCGCCGACGGCCTGATCGCCCGGTCCGGACGGGCCACCCGCGCCGACCAGAAGCCCGAGCCGGGCGTCGTGGCCGGTGACGAGCCGCTCGCCGAGTGGGAGCGTGAGCTGCTCGAGGGTGCCAAGCCCGCCGAGGCCGGCCCCGCCGCCGAAGACACCACCCAGGCGTAACCCGAAGAGCGAGAGAGAGTCATGTCCAACTTCACCGCCGCGGACGTCAAGCGACTCCGCGAACTCACCGGCTCCGGCATGATGGACTGCAAGAAGGCGCTCGAAGAGGCCGAGGGCGACTTCGACAAGGCTGTCGAACTGCTGCGCATCAAGGGTGCCAAGGACGTCGGCAAGCGCGCCGGCCGCACGACGGCCAACGGCCTTGTCGCGCACGCCGGCTCGGGTCTGGTCGAGCTCAACTGCGAGACCGACTTCGTGGCCAAGAACGAGGCGTTCGTCGAGCTCGGCCAGAAGCTGGCGGAGCACGTCGACGCGATCAAGCCGGCCGACGTCGACGCCCTGCTCGCCTCGAAGCTCGGCGACAGCACCGTCGCCGACCTGATCCAGGCCGAGTCGGCCCGGATCGGCGAGAAGATCGTCGTGAACCGCATCGCGGTCCTCGGCGACCAGGTCGCGATCTACATGCACCGCAAGAGCCCCGACCTCCCGCCGCAGGTCGGCGTCGCGGTCGAGTTCACCGGCAAGACCGACGAGGCTGCCGTCGCCGACGCCCGTGGCGTGGCGATGCAGATCGCCGCGATGCGCCCGAAGTACCTCACCCGCGAGGAGGTGCCCGCCGACGTCGTCGAGTCGGAGCGCCGCATCGCCGAGGAGACCGCCCGCGAGGAGGGCAAGCCGGCGGCTGCCCTGCCGAAGATCGTCGAGGGCCGGGTCAACTCGTTCTACAAGGACTTCGTCCTCATCGAGCAGCCCTCGGTCGGCGACAACAAGAAGACCGTCAAGCAGGTGCTGGCCGAGGCCGGTATCGAGGTGACGCGGTTCGTGCGCTTCGAGGTCGGCCAGGCCTGATCCGGCGCAGCCGAGAACGGTAGCGATCGCGCAGAGGGGGTCACGGTGTCCACATGTGGAGGCCGCGACCCCCTCGTCGTACATACCAACCAGAGTCCGACCGCTCGAAAGGTGCCATAGATGACGAACACCGCCATGGAAGCGACACGACAGGCACTGGCGCCCACCCCGATCGGGGCGCGGCGCGTCGTGCTCAAGCTCTCCGGCGAGGTGTTCGGCGGCGGTGCCGTCGGTGTCGATCCGAACGTCGTGCGGCACATGGCCCGCCAGATCGCGACGGTCTCCCGCCGCGGCGTGCAGGTCGCCGTGGTCGTCGGCGGCGGCAACTTCTTCCGCGGCGCCGAGCTCTCCCGCGCCGGCATGGACCGGTCCCGCGCCGACTACATGGGCATGCTGGGCACCGTCATGAACTGCCTGGCGCTGCAGGACTTCCTGGAGAAGGAAGGCATCGACACGCGCGTGCAGAGCGCGATCAGCATGGCGCAGGTCGCCGAGCCGTACATCCCCCGGCGGGCGATCCGGCACCTGGAGAAGGGCCGCGTGGTCATCTTCGGCGCGGGCGCCGGCATGCCGTACTTCTCGACCGACACGGTCGCCGCCCAGCGGGCGCTGGAGATCCACGCCCACATGGTGTTGATGAGCAAGAACGGCGTCGACGGGGTGTACACCGCCGACCCGCGCACCGACCCGACCGCGCGGAAGCTCGACAGCCTGACCTTCGCGGAGGCTCTGCTGCAGGGCCTGCGGGTCGTCGACCAGACGGCGTTCAGCCTCTGCCAGGAGAACGCGCTGCCGATGCTGGTCTTCGGCGCGGAGGGGGAGGACAACGTCGCTCGCGCGTTGAGTGGTGAGAGGATCGGCACGCTCATCACCGCCGAGCCCATCCCGGACCGAGGAGGAAAGACCACGTGATCGAAGAGACACTCTTCGAGGCCGAAGAGAAGATGGAGCGCGCGATCGAGCACGCCAAGGAGGAGTTCGCGGTCATCCGTACCGGCCGCGCCACCCCGGCGATGTTCGGCAAGGTGATGGTCGACTACTACGGCACGCCAACTCCGCTGCCGCAGATGTCCTCGATCGGGATCCCCGAGCCGCGCATGGCGATCATCAAGCCGTACGACGCCTCGCAGATCGGCGCCATGGAGCGCGCCATCCGCGACTCGGACCTGGGTGTGAACCCCAGCAACGAGGGCACTCAGATCCGCATCCTGCTGCCGCAGATGACCGAGGAGCGCCGCCGCGAGATGATCAAGGTGGCCCGGCACAAGGCCGAGGACTCGCGGGTCGCGATCCGCAACGTCCGGCGCAAGGCCAAGGAGGAGCTCGACCGCATCGTCAAGGACGGCGAGGCGGGTGAGGACGAGGGGCGCCGCGCCGAGAAGGAGCTCGACGACCTGACCCACCGGTTCGTCGTGCAGGTCGACGAGCTGCTCAAGCACAAGGAAGCCGAGCTACTCGAGGTCTGATGGCCCACCTCGACCGAGCCCACCGGCTCCCCGGAGACCCGTCGACCCGGGCGCGGCAGGACGTTGCCGCGCCCGAGTTGTCTGCGAGCCTTGCCCAAGAGGTGGTACCGGCTGCCGTGTCAGCGAACGGAAAGACGCCCGCGCCGGGCGAGCCGAAGCGCAAGAGCCGCGCCGGCCGGAACCTGCCCGCCGCGATCGGCGTCGGCGCCGGCCTGGGCGGGCTCGTCATCGTCTCGCTGTTCGCGTTCGACAAGTGGCTCTTCCTCGGGCTGATCATCGCGGCCGTACTCGTCGGCAGCTGGGAGATGGTGCGCGCGGTCAGCGTGCAGAAGGCCCGGCCGCCCCTGGTGCCGCTGCTGCTCGGCGGCCCGCTCATGGTGTGCCTCGCCTGGTTCGGCGGCGCCGACGAGCTGCCGGTCGGGCTGCTCGCCACGTTGCTCTTGATCTTCATCTGGCGGTTCGCCGCCGGGCCGGCGCACTATCAGCGCGACGTCACCGCCGGCGCTTTGATCGCCGTGTACGTCCCGTTCCTCGGGTCTTTCGCCGCGCTCCTGGCCTATCCGGCCGAGGACGGCAGCGTCCGGGTGCTGGTGACGATTCTCGCCGTGGTGCTGTCCGACACCGGCGGCTATGTCACCGGCGTGTTCCTCGGCAAGCATCCGATGGCACCGTCGGTGAGCCCGGCCAAGTCGTGGGAGGGCTTCGCCGGCTCGGTCGTCTGGACCGGCGCCGGCAGCGCGGTCGCCCTGCCGCTGCTGCTCGACGACGCCGTCTGGTGGCACGGAGCGGTCTTCGGCGTCGCCGTGTCGATCGCCTCCGTCCTCGGCGACCTCGGCGAGTCGCTGATCAAGCGGGATCTCGGCGTGAAGGACATGAGCAACCTGCTGCCCGGGCACGGCGGGCTCATGGACCGCCTCGACTCGGTGCTGCTCGCCCTGCCGACCGCGTACGCCGTCCTGGCTTTTCTGGTCCCGCCCTGGTAGCTGAGCGTGACGCTCTCGTGAGCGGCCTTGTAGATCACGCGCCTCGGCATGGGACACTGGATAGCGTCATGACACAACTTCCCGTACTGAACTTCTCCTCCGAAGCGACCGGCACCACCCGTGACGGCCGTCGAGCGTCGTTGCCCCCGCGCCATCTGGCCGATCTCGATCTCGCCGGGCGCCGCGCAGCCGTCGCCGAGCTTGGTGAGCAGGCGTTCCGGGCCGGGCAGGTGTCGGCGCACTACTTCGGCCGCCTCATCCGCGACCCCGCCGAGATGACCGATCTTCCGGCCCGCAGCCGCGCCGCGATCACCGACGCGCTGCTGCCCCAGTTGCTGCATCCGGTCAGCGAGCTGGCGACCGACAACGGCACCACGCGGAAAACCTTGTGGCGCCTTCACGACGGCGCTCTCGTTGAGAGCGTCCTGATGGGATATCCAGATCGCGTGACGGTGTGCGTGTCGAGTCAGGCGGGGTGCGGGATGGCGTGCCCGTTCTGCGCGACCGGCCAGGCCGGGCTGACCCGCAACCTGTCGACCGCGGAGATCGTGGACCAGGTCGTGTGGTTCGCCGGCCAGGCCGCTCGTGGCGCGCTGCCGGGCTGCCCCGACCGCCTGTCGCGGGTCGTGTTCATGGGCATGGGCGAGCCGCTCGCCAACTACAACCGGGTCATCGCCGCCGTCCGTCGCCTGACCGAGCCGGCGCCGGAGGGGCTGGGGCTGTCGCAGCGGCACATCACGGTGTCCACCGTCGGACTGGTCCCGGGGATCCGCCGGTTGACGGAGGAGGGGCTGTCCGTGACGCTTGCGCTGTCGCTGCACGCACCCGATGATGATCTGCGCGACACGCTCGTGCCGGTCAACCAACGTTGGAAGGTCGCCGAAGTGCTGGATGCCGCGTTCGAGTATGCGGCTCGCACCGGTCGGCGCGTGTCCATTGAGTACGCAATGATCCGGGATGTGAACGACCATCCTTGGCGGGCGGATTTGCTCGGTCGGCTCTTGTCCGGCCGTCTCGCGCATGTCAATCTCATCCCGCTCAATCCGACTCCGGGCAGCAAGTGGGACGCTAGCCCTAAGCCGGTTGAGCGTGAGTTCGTCCGACGCCTCCGGGCTGCCGGTGTCGCGACCACCGTTCGTGACACCCGGGGTCGGGAGATTGACGGAGCCTGCGGGCAGCTTGCCGCCTCATCAGGTGGCACAGTGGGAGAGCGTGAAGACGGCTTGCTAGCACGGCGAGCGAACGAGGAGACACAGTGAGTCAGGGTCAGCGGTTCCGGCGCCGTGCGATGCGTCGGGGATACAAGGTCGACGAGGTCGACTCGTTCCTCGACCGGGTGGAAGCAACGCTCTCCGGTGACCCTATGGGCGCTCCGGTGAGCGCTCAGGAGGTCCACGACGTGGTCTTCCGCGTGCGCTTCGGCGGTTACGACGAGTGGCAGGTCGACCTGCACCTCGACCGCGTCGAGCGCCAGCTGGCCGAGCTGGAGGAGCGGGGCGGCGGCGGTTTCGGCCGCGCCCTCGACTCGCGCAACGAGATGCGGATGGCTCCCGAGCGCATGCCGGACCGGATGCCCGACCGCATGGGCCCGCCGCCGATCGACCGCATGGGCCCGCCTCCGATGGGCCCGCCCGACCGGATGGGCCCGCCGCCCATGGACCGGATGGGTCCCCCCGACCGCATGGGCCCGCCCGGCCCGCCGCCGATGGAGCGCATGGCCCCGCCGGCCATCCCGGCCCCGCCGATGCCGACCCGACCGACCCCGTCCCCGGCGGGCCCGCCGCCGCGCGACCCGGCCTACGGGCGCTACGACGAGCCCACCTATGGCGGCGCCTTCGACGACGACCGTGGCTACGAGCCCGCCGGCCGCCCGCCGCCGCGCGCCGACATGACGGCCGAGATCCGTATGGACCGGGAGCGTCCGGAGCCGGCCACCTATGGCGGCGGCCCCGACCGCGACCCGTATGGCGGCCCGGACCGCGATCCCTACGGTGGCGTCCCCGACCGTGACCCGTATGGCCCGCCGCCCGGCGACCCCTACGGCCCGCCCCCCGGCGATCCGTACGGTCCGCCGCCCGGTGCGCCGGTCCAGCACCAGTCGTCGGAGGTGGCGCGCATCGACCAGCTGCGGCGCACCTTCCAGCTGCGCCGGTTCGGCAGCGGCTACGACCGGGCGCAGGTCGACCGCCTCTTCGAGGGCGTGATGGCCTCGCTGTCCGGCCGGGGCGGCCCGCTGACCGACGGCGACCTGGACCCGTCGCACCTCAACCTGGTGCCCGGCGGATACTTCGAGGCGGAGGTCGACGCGGCCCTGAAAGAGGTCCGCGACATCGTCACGCGCCGCCGCTGACCGCCGCGAACGCCTGAAAGGCGCGCCCGGCCGACCTCCGTGTCGGGTCGGGCGCGCCTTTGCGCTTGGCGGCGCGTGTCCTTCGTCCTACTCCGGACCCGCGCGACGTCCGTGTCGCCGCTCTTCACCGTGCCCGATCGCGCCGCGAAGCTTCATGAGGATATTCCGGATTTGTCCGGCAAAAGTAGGCGGCGCGGAGTGCCCCGGCGATCGTCGCGGCCCGGTGCCGCTCGGCCGGGCTCATGATCGATGGAGAGTTCTGGTCGCCATGGCAGCCGGAAGTCTCCATCGATCATGAAGGTGGCTGCGTGACGTGAGTGCGGAGGCCGGGGCGGACGGTGGCCTCGTCGCGGGCGTCAGCCCGCGGGCTCTTTGGGACGACGGCGATGGCAGCGTCCGTGGGGGCGGGACGGATGTCCCGGCCCCACGAGCGGTGTCCGACGGGAGCAACGGTCGTACGCCCGACGGTGATTTGGCGCTGGAAGGTCCTTGTTCTTAGCGCAGGCCGTTGCGGCGCAGAATCCAATCACCGATCAGGGCGAGGAGCAGGATACCGGCCACCGCGATCAGCCAGATGTCCTCCACGCGGCCGCCGTGGTTGCCGATCAGCATCGACAGCAGCAGCACGATCGTGACGGCCGCGCCGATGCGGGCCGCGCGCGGGTGCCCGGGCTTGTGCTGGTCGGGGGAGGTCACTGGCTCGTGCTCAGCCACGGCGCTTCCTTTCGCTGCTGATGTTGTCCTGGGAAAGTCTGGCATGCTGCGTCGGACGCTACGGGTGCGGGTCGGCCGCGTCGGGCACGCCGGGTTACCGGGCGGCTACCGGCGTTCGAAAGTGTCGTACCGCCGGGCTAGCCTCCGGGACACAGAGCGAATGGGGGGCCTGATGCTCGACAAAGTCCGCAAGTTGCTGGCCAAGGCGGAGGATCCGGCGTGCACGCGCGAGGAGGCTGAGGCGCTCACCGCGAAAGCGGCGGAGCTGATCGCGAAGTACGGGATCGATCAGGCGGTGCTCGCGGCCGCCGAGGCGGCGGGGCGGCCGCAGGTCGTGGGGAATCGGCTCGTGGAGCTGGCGCCGCCCTATCTGCGGGAGAAGGCGCACCTGCTGCACGTCGTGGCCGGGTCGCTGCGCTGCCGGTCGGTGCGGCTGGAGCGGCGCGGGGCGGACGGGTTACGCGTGTCGATGCACCTGTTCGGGCTCGAGTCCGACGTCGACGGGGTGGAGCTGCTGTTCGCGTCGTTGCTGGTGCAGGCCGCGCGGGCGCTGCTGGCCGAGGCGGTGCCCGACGGGGAGCAGCCGGCGGCGTGGCGGCGGTCGTGGCTGGTCGGGTTCGCGGCGGCGGTGGCGCAGCGGTTCGTGGACGCCGATCGGCGCAGTCGCGAGGCCGAGCAGGGGGTGCCGGGGGTGGCGCTCGTGCTCGCCGACCGGCAGCGGGCCGTCGACCTCGCCGTCGAGGAGGCCTATCCGCGGCTGACGCGCGGGCGGGCGCGGCGGCTGACCGGCGGTGGGTATGCGGCCGGGCAGCAGGCCGGGCAGCGGGCCGACCTCGGCGGTGCGCGGGTCGGCGCGAGCGGGCGGGCGGCGGTCAGCGGGGCGCGTGCTCGATCTGGTCGCGGGTGACCAGCCGCGGATCGGCGCCGGGGTCCTGGTCGAGCTGCTCGTCGACCGGCACCCACTGGTCGGGCACGACGGGTTCGGGCACGCCGACGCGGCGCGCCTCGAGCTGGGCGGCGAAGGCCAGGCCCAGGAAGAGCGCGATGCCCGTGAGGTTGGCCCACAGCAACAGGGCCATGATGCCGGTCAGCGCGCCGTAGGTGGCGCCGAAGGCGTCGCTCGTGCCGACGTAGACGGCGAGCAGTGCGCTGATCAGCCACCACAGCGCGGTGGAGAGGGCGGCGCCGAAGAGCAGCCAGGAGAAGGCAGGCTGCCGGCGACGCGGGGCGAAGCGGAAGATCGCCGCCACGGCGGTGACGACGAGGGCGACGGAGGTGGGCCAGCGCAGCACCTGCCAGAAGGCATCGACCGGGCCGCCCCACGAGTAGTGGCGGCGCACCGAGGCGCCCAGGGCGTCGCCGGCGACCAGCATGAGGAAGCCGACCAGCGCCGGGATGCCGGCGGCGACGGAGAGCACGGCCGCGCGGGCGTACTTCGCGTGCGCCGGGCGGTCGCGCTCGACGCCGTAGATGCGGTTCGCGCCGCGCTCGATCTGGGCCATCGCGGTGGTCAGCGCCAGCATGCCGGTGAGCAGGCCGACCGCGAGGGCGAACTCGCCGATGTCCTCGGTGCGCTCGGTGTCGGCGAGCAGGTCCTCGACCAGCCGGTCGCTGGCGCCGGGCGTGAGCGCGAGCACGGTGTCCGCCACGACGTGCCCGCCCTCGTCGACGCCCAGCTTGCTGACGAGGCCGCTGAGCGCGATGAGGAACGGCACGATGGCCAGGCACAGCTGCAGGCCGAGGGCGCGGCTGTGGCTGAAGCCGTCGCCGTAGCGGAAGCGCAGGAAGGCGTCGCGCAGCAGGTGCCATCCGCCGTAGCGGCGCAGGGCGTGCCAGGCGTCGTCGGCGGACAGGTCGTCGCGCGACATCAGCCGGGTCTCCGGCACCTGGCGAGTGCTGCTCATGGGTGCGTGAATTCCCGTCGCGGCCGGCGCGGAAACCCTCCTATGCTCGTTGGAGCAGCGGGGTGGCGCGTGACGACCGCCGATGGGCCCCGCCGGGCTGGCCTTCCGTCATCAGGGCCGAGAGGCCGTGGCGGCCCGCCGCGGCGAAGGTGTGGTGGCACCGCGACCGGCCCCATCGCCCACACCTCCGGGGAACGGATTCCTCAGGAGGTGTTCATGCAACGCGTGCTGTCCGACCAGCTGTCCGCCCACGTGGGCGAGACCGTGCGACTCGCCGGATGGGTCCATCGCCGCCGGATCCTGGCGAAGGTGGCCTTTCTCGTGCTGCGCGACCGCGCCGGGCTCGCCCAGGTGGTCGTCGCGGAGCCGTCCGGGCTTCCGCCCGAGGAGACGGTCGTCGAGGTGACCGGGCGGGTCGTGGCCAACGAGGTCGCGCCCGGCGGGGTCGAGCTCGTCGAGCCGTCGGTCTCGGTGCTGTCCGTGGCCGAGCCGCCGCCGGTGGAGCTGTTCCGCCCGGCGCTGACCGCGGCCCTGCCCGTGCTGCTCGACCAGGCACCCGTGACGCTGCGGCACCTGGCGCGCCGCGAGGTGTTCGCGGCGTCGGCGGCGGCCGTGGGCGCGTTCCGGGCGGCGCTGGACGGCCTCGGCTTCACCGAGGTGTTCACGCCGAAGATCGTCGGGACCGCGACCGAGTCGGGCGCCAACGTGTTCGCGCTCGACTACTTCGGGCGGCCGGCGTACCTCGCCCAGTCCCCGCAGTTCTACAAGCAGACGATGGTCGGGGTGTTCGAGCGCGTCTACGAGGTCGGTCCGGTGTTCCGGGCCGAGCCGCACGACACGTCGCGGCACCTGGCGACGTACACGTCGCTCGACGCCGAGCTCGGGTTCATCGCCGACCACCGGTCGGTGATGGAGGTGCTCACGAGGGTCGTGCGTGCGATGGTGGCGCCCTTTGCCGACGTCCGGCTGCCCGAGGAGATCCCGGTGCTGCACTTCCGGGAGGCGCTGTCGCTGGCGGGGGCGGCGCCCGACGAGCCGGACCTCGCGCCGGAGCACGAGCGGGCGATCGGCGCTTGGGGGCTGCGGGAGCACGGGTCCGACTTCGTGTACGTCGAGGGGTACCCGATGGTGAAGCGACCCTTCTACACGCATCCGTCGCCGGAGCCGCGCTGGTCGAACTCCTTCGACCTGATTTTCCGCGGGGTGGAGCTGGTCACCGGCGGGCAGCGGCTGCACCGGTACGCGGACTACGTGGCGGCCCTGACCGGGCGGGGCGAGCGGCCGGGGGACTACGAGTCGTACCTCTCGGCGTTCCGCCACGGGATGCCGCCGCACGGCGGGTTCGCGATCGGGCTGGAGCGGTTCATGGCCCGGGTGACCGGTGCGGCGAACGTCCGCGAGACCACGCTTTTTCCACGTGACCTGCACAGGATCGCGCCGTAATTCGATTGCCGCGAGCGCGATGAAGATCTATAATTGGTACATGCGTACTAACGGGGATGGCGTCTGGGACTCGCCGAAGTGACTCATGGGCGCGCGGCTGCTCGCGCGTCGTATCCGCACTGCTCACACCACTGTTGATCTAGGATCACAAGGCTGAGTCGTGCCCTGATGAAGGCGGCTGCTCCGGGGGTCGGAGTGGCCGCCTTCCACCTTCTTGTCTACAGAGGACGGTCGCGGTAGCGGGTCGGGTCCAGGCCCAGCTGCTGGGCGGCGGCGTCGAGCTCGGCGTCGAACATGGGGCCCACGTTGCTCAGCGCGAACTTCAGGTGGCCGTAGACCTCCAGTGCCACGATGCCGTACATGCGCACCCAGCAGGAGAGGTACAGCTGGGCCGCGCCGACCGGCAGGGACGACGTGCCCGGCCGGGCGCCCTGCTGGCCCAGCTCGTCGACGAACTGGTGCAGCTGCTCGGCCAGCAGTGGTGGGAGCTCCTCCTCCGGCGGCACCGGGAACGGTGCCCGCTGCCACAGCTCGCCGAAGATGTCGGCGAACGTGAGCGCGAAGCGGAACCCCGCGCCGAACTCGCCCGTCTTGAGCCGGCCCGCCTCGGGGACGGGGCTGGCGAACATCAGGTTGAACTCCGCCGGGTGCGTCACCGACCAGGCCCGGAAGGTGCGGCACATCGCGTAGAGCCGGGCGCCGGGGTCGGATCCGGCGCGGTCGCGTGCGTCGGAGATCTCCGTGGTGCACTCGTCGTAGAGCCGTGCGCACAGCCCGGCCACCAGGGACTCGAGGTTCGGGTAGTACCGGTACAGGGCGGCGGCCGTCATGCCCATCTCGCGGGCGATGGCGCGCAGCGTCACGCCGGTGATCGACTCGTGGACGAGCAGCCGGCGGGCGACCTGCAGGATCTCGTCCAGCGTGGCGGCGCGGACGCGTTCGCGGCGGGTGGGGGGCAGGGTGGTCAAACCGATACATCCTTGACGGCGGTGAATGATGATGACAAAGTAAACGGTGTTAACTCAGGTGAGCATCGGATACTAATCCTAGTGGGGGACGCGTGTTCGCGTGGTGGGGGAAAGCCGTTGTTCGTGCCCGATGGGTGGTCATCGCCGCGGGTGCCGCAATCGTGCTCGCCGGTGTCCTGTGGGGCACCGGCGTTTTTGCGCGTATGACCAGCGGTGGCTTCGACGACCCGGGGAGCCAGTCGGCCGCCGCGCGGGCCCGGATCGAGGCGGAGGTCGGCCGTCAGTCCGTTGACGTGCTCGCCCTGTACTCGTCGCCGGAGCACACCGTCGACGACCCGGCCTTCCGGGATGCGGTCGGGCAGGTCGTGAGCCGTCTGCAGGGGCGCTCCGAGGTGGTGAAGGCCGTCTCGTACTACCAGACCCAGAGCCCGGCCTTCGTGTCGAGCGATCGGCACTCCACCTACTTGGCCGTGCAGCTGACCGAGGCGCAGGACGCCGAGTTGCTGCACGCGATCGAGCCTGACCTGCAGGCCGCCGGCCTGACGGTGCAGATCGGCGGGCCGACAGCGATCTTCGGTGACGTCAGCGAGCGGGTCGAGCAGGACATCGTGCGGGCCGAGATGCTGTCGATGCCGGTGCTGCTGATCCTGCTGCTGTTCGTGTTCCGGGGCGTGGTCGCCGCCTTCATGCCGCTGCTCGTGGGGGTCATCGCGGTGCTGGGGGCGTTCGTGGCGACGCGGCTGCTGACGTATGCGACCGACGTCTCGGTCTTCGCGATCAACATCATCACCATGATCGGCCTCGGCATGGCGATCGACTATTCGCTGTTCGTCATCAGCCGGTTCCGCGAGGAGCTGGCCGCCGGGCGGGACGTGCCGTCGGCGGTCCGGCACACCATGACGACCGCCGGGCGGACGGTCGCCGTCTCCGGGCTGACGGTCGCGCTCGCGCTGGCCAGCCTGCTGGTGTTCCCGCAGGTGTTCCTGAAGTCGATGGGCTTCGGCGGCATGGCCGCGGTGCTCGTCGCGATGCTGGCCGCCCTCACCGTGCTGCCGGCCCTGCTGGCGGTGCTCGGGCCGCGCGTCAACGCCTGGCGGCTGCCGCTGCCGGTGCGGGTCAAGAGCCGGTGGGGTGGCATCGCGCGGGCCGTGATGCGGCGGCCGATCTGGATCATCGCCGGCACCCTCGTGGTGCTGGGTGTGCTGGCGTCGCCGTTCACCCGGGCGCAGTTCGGCGCGGCTGACGAGCGCGTGCTGCCGGCCGGGACCGAGAGCCGGGTCGTCAACGAGACCTTGGCCCGGGACTTCTCCGGTGGCGGGACGTCGTCGCTGGAGGTGCTGGTCAGCGGCGGCGGGCAGGGAGCGGCCGACGCGGTGGCGGCGCAGCTGCGGCAGATCCGGCCGATCACCGGGGTCGAGGCGAGCGCGGCCCGGGGCGACTCGACGCTGCTGACCGCGACGTTCAGCGGCAACGGGAGCGACGAGGCGGCGCGTGAGCTCGCCGAGCGGGTGCGGGAGGTCAAGCAGCCGGGGAGCGAGCTGTCCGTGGCCGGGTCGGCGCCCGAGGTGGTCGACATGCTCGACAGCCTGGCCGCCGGGCTGCCGGTGATGGGGCTGCTCGCCGGGCTGAGCACGATCGTGCTGCTGTTCCTGGCGTTCGGGTCGGTGCTGCTGCCGATCAAGGCCGTGTTCATGAACCTGGTGTCGATCGGCGCCTCCTTCGGCGCCGTCGTGTGGGTGTTCCAGGACGGTCACCTGTCCGGGTTGCTCGGGTTCACCTCGACGGGCGACCTGGAGGCGAGCCAGCTCATCCTGATGCTGGCGATCCTGTTCGGCCTGTCGACCGACTACGAGGTGTTCCTGCTGTCCCGCGTCCGCGAGGAGTGGGACCGCACCGGCGACAACGGCACGGCCGTCGTGTCCGGCCTGGAGCGTACGGGCGGCATCATCACCTCGGCCGCGCTCCTGCTGGTCATTGTGGTGGGCGGGTTCGCCACGGGCGGCATCTCGTTCATCAAGATGCTGGGTGTCGGCATGGTGGTCGCCATCCTGGTGGACGCGACGATCGTCCGCGCGCTGCTCGTGCCGGCCACGATGCGACTGCTGGGCCGCGCCAACTGGTGGGCCCCTGGGCCGCTGGCCCGCTTGTACCGCCGCTACGGCATCAGGGAGTCCGACGCCCCGTCGCCGGACGGCGCCTCGGCCCCGCAGGTCCCGGTCAACGCCTGACGGCCCGCGGCGGCGTCGGCGACGCGCTTCGAACCGCCGGCTCAGGCCAGTGCCTGGGCCGGCGGTCGCGGTCGTCGGCCCGTGCGGCGTGGTGCGGGTTGGCTTCGGCGGCCTCTGTGAGGCGTTTCGAACTGCCCCGGCTCGGGTTGGTGCCTGGGTCGGCGCTGCGGGCTTCTCCGGCGTGGTGCGGGTTTGCGTCGGCGGTCTCGGCACGCCCGCCGCGGTCGATAGTGGTCGACAGTGGGCGGCTGGCGGTCGCGGCGGGCGTGGCAGTGATCCGCGGTCGGGCGTGGCGGTGGGGCGTGGCGGTCGGGCGTGGTGCTCGGGCGCGGCGGGCGTGGCAGTGATCCGCGGTGGGGCCGTGGCGGTCGGGCGTGGTGCTTGGGCGTGGTGCTTGGGCGTGGTGCTTGGGCGTGGCGGTCGGCGGTGGCGGTCCGCGGTGGGGCGTGGTGCTCGGGCGTGGCGGTCGGCGGTGGCGGTCGGCGGTGGCGGTCCGCGGTGGGGCGTGGCGGTCGAGCGTGGTGCTTGGGCGTGGCGGTGACGGTCGGGCGGTGCGCGCGTCCAGGGCCTGATCTCGACCGGCATCCTGCCCGAGGTCCTCGACGCGCCACCCTCGTGCTGCGTGCGATGGGGCGCGGCGGGCGGTTGGGTCGGCGTCCGTGCGTGCGCTCCCTGTCCATGCCCCTGTGCCTGTGCCTCGCCCATGCCCTTTGCTGCGCTTCGCCCTCTGTGCTGGGGCTTCCGTTGGCCTTATGCCCGATTTGCCAGGGTGTCGGCGTTGGGTGGGTCGGCGGCTGGGCCATGATCATGGGAAGGATTTGGCTGTCCCGGCTGCCAGAAGTTTCCCTTGATCATGGGGTCGGCGGCGGGTGTGGGCATGGGGGGTGTGGGGAGATGGTGTGACGGGGCGGAAGGGGCTGCGCGGGGCCTGAAAGAATGGGGGTGTGAACCCCCGCGAGATCGTGCTCCTCGGTTCCACCGGGTCGATCGGCACGCAGGCCATCGACATCGTCCGGCGCAACGCCGACCGGTTCCGGGTCGTCGGGATCGGGGCCGGTGGTGGGAACGTCGGGCTGCTCGCGCAGCAGGCGCTCGAGCTTGGTGTCGATGTTGTCGGCGTGGCCCGGGCCAGCGTTGCCCAGGATCTGCAGCTTGCCTTCTATGCCGAGGCGAGCCGGCGTGGGTGGGCCACCGGTGACTTCAAGCTTCCCAAGATTCTGGCCGGGCCCGACGCCATGACCGAGCTGGCCGAGTGGCCCTGCGACACGGTCCTCAACGGCGTTGTCGGGTCGCTCGGGCTGGCGCCGACGCTGGCCGCGCTCAAGGCCGGGCGGACCCTCGCGCTCGCCAACAAGGAGTCGCTCGTCGCCGGTGGGCCGTTGGTGCGAAGCGTGGCCCGGCCGGGGCAGATCGTGCCCGTCGACTCCGAGCACTCGGCGCTCGCGCAGGCGCTGCGGGCGGGCAGCCGGAGCGAGGTCAGGAGGCTCGTCCTCACGGCCTCCGGCGGGGCGTTCCGCGGGCGGCGCCGCGAGGAGCTCGAGCACGTGACGGTACAAGAGGCGCTTGCTCATCCGACGTGGGACATGGGGCCGGTCGTCACGATCAACAGCGCGACGCTCGTGAACAAGGCGCTCGAGGTGATCGAGGCGCACGAACTGTTCAACGTCCCGTACCGAGACATTCACGTGATGGTGCATCCGCAATCGGTGATCCACTCGATGGTCGAGTTCGTGGACGGGTCGACGCTCGCACAGTGCAGCCCGCCCGACATGCGGCTGCCGATCGCGCTCGCGCTCGGGTGGCCGGAGCGGGTGGCGGAGGCCGCCCAGGGTGTCGACTGGACCGCGGCGCACACGTGGGAGCTGCGGCCGCTCGACGACGACGCGTTCCCGGCGGTGAGGCTGGCGAAGGCGGCCGGCGAGGCCGGGCGATGCCGGCCGGCGATCTACAACGCGGCCAACGAGGAGTGTGTGGCCGCGTTCACAGCCGGTGACCTTCCGTTCCTGGGCATCGTCGAGACGCTGGAGCGGGTGCTCGCCGCCGCACCGGATTTCGCCGAACCAGGTACCGTCGATGACGTACTCGCCGCCGAATCCTGGGCGCGAGCGTCCGCGCGCGAGATCATCGCGAACGAGAGAGGGGCCTGATGGCGTTCGCGTTGGGGATCATCCTGTTCGCCCTCGGCATTCTGGTTGCCGTGGCACTGCACGAGGCCGGCCACATGTGGTCGGCCCGCGCGTTCGGGATGAAGGTCACCCGCTTCTTCATCGGCTTCGGCCCGACCATCTTCGCGTTCAAGCGCAAAGGCGTCGAATACGGTCTCAAGGCCCTGCCGTTCGGTGCCTTCGTGAAGATCACCGGCATGACGCCGCAGGAAGAGGACATCGACCCGGAGACCGGCCGCTCCGGCGCCGAGGATCCGAGAGCCATGTGGCGATACCCCGTGTGGAAGCGGACGATCGTGATGTCCGCGGGGTCGATCACCCACTTCGCGCTCGCGCTGGTGACGCTGTGGGTGCTGTTCGCGTTCGTGGGCGTCCCGGATGGGACGAAGGCCAACGAGGTGCCGGTCCGCGTGGGCGCGGTGGCCGAGTGCGTCAGCCCCAAGTATGTGTACGACCCGTCGACCGGCACCCAGAAGGCGTGCGACCCGGCGACCGACCCGAAGAGCCCGGCGTCGCAGCTCGGCCTCCAGCCCGGCGACATCATCGTCTCCGTCGACGGCCAGGCCATCGGCGGCAACCAGCAGCTGCGCGACGTGCTCAAGGGCTCGGTCAACAAGACCGTCGAGGTGCAGTACAAGCGCGGCGACCAGCTGCTCAGCGGTAGCGCCACCATCCCCGAGGCCGAGCGCGTGAAGGTCAGCAAGCCGGCCGACGAGGTCACGGCGGCCGACCTCGAACGCGGCGGTCTGCTCGGCATCCAGGTCGACATCCGCAACGCCGACCTGCCGGTGTACCGCTACGGCGCCGTCGACGGCGTCGGTCAGACGTTCTCGGTGACGGCGACCCTGGTCGAGCGCACGTTCGCGTCGTTCAAGGACATCCCGGAGAAGGTCCCGAACCTGTTCAAGGCGATCTTCGGCGAGCAGCGCGACCCGGAGACGCCGGTGAGCGTGGTCGGCGCCAGCCGGATCGGCGGCGAGCTGTTCGAGCTCGGCGACTGGGCGTCGCTGCTGTCGCTGTTCGCCACGCTGAACCTGTTCTTCGGCATCTTCAACCTGTTCCCGCTGCTGCCGATGGACGGCGGCCACATCGCCATCGCCTGGTTCGAGCGCGTGCGCTCGTGGATCGCGGCGAAGCGCGGCCGCCCCGACCCGGGCCGCGTCGACTACTACAAGCTGGCTCCGATCACCTTGGGCGTGATCGGTGTCCTCGGCGTCTTCGTCCTGCTGACGGTGACGGCCGACTTCGTCAACCCGATCTCGCTCAAGTAGGGGCGCCCTTTCATGACCGCAGTCAGCCTTGGCCTGCCCGCCGTGCCGCCGCCCCCGCTGGCGCCGCGCCGCAAGTCCCGCCAGATCATGGTCGGCTCCGTGCCGGTCGGCGGCGGGGCGCCGGTGTCGGTCCAGTCGATGACCACGACCCTCACCGCCGACGTCAACAAGACGCTGCAGCAGATCGCCGAGCTGACCGCCTCGGGCTGCCAGATCGTGCGCGTCGCGGTGCCGAGCCAGGACGACGTCGAGGCGCTGCCGGCGATCGCGAAGAAGTCGCAGATCCCGGTCATCGCCGACATCCACTTCCAGCCGAAGTACGTCTTCGCGGCGATCGACGCCGGCTGCGCCGCGGTGCGGGTCAACCCGGGCAACATCCGGCAGTTCGACGACAAGGTCAAGGAGATCGCCAAGGCGGCGTCGGACGCGGGCGTGCCGATCCGGATCGGCGTCAACGCCGGCTCGCTGGACAAGCGCCTCCTGGAGAAGTACGGCAAGGCGACCGCCGAGGCCCTTGTGGAGTCGGCGCTGTGGGAGTGCTCGCTGTTCGAGGAGCACGGCTTCCGCGACATCAAGATCAGCGTCAAGCACAACGACCCGGTCGTGATGATCCGGGCGTACCGGCAGCTGGCCGAGCAGTGCGACTACCCGCTGCACCTCGGCGTGACCGAGGCCGGCCCGGCGTTCCAGGGCACGATCAAGTCGTCGGTCGCGTTCGGCGCGCTGCTCGCCGAGGGCATCGGCGACACGATCCGGGTGTCGCTGTCGGCGCCGCCGGTCGAGGAGATCAAGGTCGGCCAGGCCATCCTGGAGGCCCTCGGGCTGCGCGAGCGCGGCCTGGAGATCGTCTCCTGCCCGTCCTGCGGCCGCGCCCAGGTCGACGTGTACACGCTGGCCGAGCAGGTGACGGCGGCGCTCGACGGCTTCCCGGCCCCGCTGCGGGTGGCGGTCATGGGCTGCGTCGTCAACGGCCCGGGTGAGGCACGCGAGGCCGACCTCGGCGTCGCCTCCGGCAACGGCAAGGGTCAGATCTTCGTCAAGGGCCAGGTCATCAAGACCGTGCCCGAGTCGCAGATCGTGGAGACGCTCGTCGAGGAGGCGCTGCGCCTCGCCGACGAGATGGGGGTCGACCTGCCCGAGGAGCTGCGCGGCCTCGGCCCCTCGGTGACCGTTCACTGACGCGAGGGTATGTGCAGCCACATCTCCGCTGATCTGGCAGGCTTGTACGCATGCTGACGGTGGCGGCGCGGCTCCTCGGCGACGCGGAGCGCGGTTCGGTTGAGCGACTGCTCGACCAGGACCCGTTCGGTGGTGCCCAGGTCGCCGAGCGGATCTCGATGGCAGGGCTCGCCTGGTGGCGTCAGGACGCCCGGATCTTCGGCTACGGTTCGCGCCGCCACCTGGAGTCGCTCTGTTGGCTCGGCGCGAACCTGATCCCGGTGCACGCCACCCCTGCCGCCGTCGCCGCGTTCGCCGAGATGGTCGTCAACGAGCCGCGCGGCTGCTCCTCGATCGTGGGCTCGGCCGACGCCGTGCTCGGCCTCTGGGAGCGGCTCGGGCCGAGCTGGGGGCCGTCCCGCGATGTGCGGCCCGACCAGCCGCTCATGGCGACGTCCACGCTCGCGCCGGTGCCCGCCGATCCCGGGGTACGACTCGTGCGTCCGGACGAGATCGACCTGCTGTTCCCCGCCGCGGTGGCGATGTACACCGAGGAGGTCGGCGTGTCGCCGACCGTCGACGGGGGCGAGCGGTCGTACCGCGACCGCGTGGCGGAGCTGGTCCGGGCGCGTCGCGCCTACGCCCGGGTCGTCAACGGCCAGGTGATCTTCAAGGCCGAGCTCGCCGTCGTGACCCGGCACACGGCCCAGATCCAGGGCGTGTGGACGGCCCCGGAGTGGCGGGGCCGGGGCATCGCACGGGGCGGGATCGCGGCGGTCGTCCGCGACGCGTTGCGCCGGGTGGCGCCGTCCGTCAGCCTGTATGTCAACGACTACAACGCCCCCGCCCGCAGGGTGTACGAGCGCTGCGGGTTTCGGCAGGTAGGAACCTTCGCCACGGTGCTGTTCTGAGCGGCGATTCCCCCACAGGTCGCCCGGCCGTGGCGGATGATCACCACGGACCCGCTTGAGCCGACGGATGGGATGCTCCGCATGGGCCAGATGGTCAGGCAGCTGTCGCCGAACGCCACCCGCTACTACTGGTACCCCGGCGAGAAGAAGGACTGGCTTCGCGCCCTGCTCGCGGTCGGCGCCGGCGCCGGCGTCTTCGGCCTCAGCTACCTCATCACCCGCAGCACCCTGACCGCCGCCGTGCTCGGCCTCGCGGTGCTGACCGGCGTGGTCGGCTTCAACCTCGGCCGCCGCGACCTGCGGGCGCTCGACGACAAGGCCTTCAAGAAGGGCCGCCGCGAGGCGATCGCCGCATCCGGCCGGGCCACCTGGCGCGGCCTCGTGCAGGGCGGCGTCGCGGCCCTGGCCGTGCTCACGATCGCCCACCTGCCCGCGCGCGGACTCGCCGCCGACTGGCTGCTGCCGCTGGTGCCCGCCGTCGTCGGCGCGCTGGCCCGGCAGGCCGGCCTGCTGAGCGGCCGCTTCGTCCGCGAGTCGGCCCCCGCGACGACCTACGCGACGACCGCCTCCCGCAAGCCGCACAGCACCGAAGCGGTCGGCGAGCCCGGCGCCGCCGTGTAGAAGACCACGCGCTGGCCCTGCTCGTCGGCGTGCAGCACCTGGCACTCCAGGACCAGCTCGCCGAAGACCGGGTGCCGCAGGGTCTTCAACGTGGTCCGCCGCACGCACACCTTGTGCTCCTCCCACCGGCGCACGAACTCGGGGCTGGCCGCGCGCAGCCGGGCGATGAGCGACCGGATGCCGGGATCGCCGGGATAGCGGACCGACGCCGCCCGCAGGTCGGCCACGCACTCGTCGGCGAACGCCTGCGCCTCCGGCGGCGAGTCGGCGCCGAGCGGCCACGGGCCGCAGAACGCATTCCAGATCATGTTGCGCCCGTGCGCGTCCGGGTCGCCCATGAGCCGCACGGCCATCCGGTTCCACGCGAGTAACTCGTACTTCGCGTCGATCACGAACGCCGGCGTGTCGTCGAGCCGGTCCAGCAGGTGGCGGATGCCGGGGGAGACGACGGCGCTCGGGCCGGCGGGCGGGCCGGGCTGCTCTCCGGCCACCTGGAACAGATAGTCGCGTTCGTCGTCGAACAGGCGCAGCGCCCGGGCCAGCGCCGCCAGGACCTGCCGCGACGGCCGGGGGCCGCGGCTCTGCTCCAGTCGCGCGTAATAGTCGACCGAGATGCCGGCGAGCCGCGCGACCTCCTCGCGGCGCAGCCCGGGGGTCCGCCGCCGCCCGCCGTCGGGCAGCCCCGCGTCGGCCGGCCGCACGCGCGCCCGGCGGCTCCTGAGGAACTCCGCGAGCTGATCCCGGTCCATGCCACCATGCTGCCGAATCCGCCGGACGGTAACCAGGGATCGCTGATCCCAGGTTAGACAGGCCCCTGCTACTTTCCCGCCCCCCGGTGAATGCTCGATGCATGACCAACCGGATCGCCCTCGTCACGGGGGCCAACAAGGGCATCGGGTTCGAGATCGCGCGTTCGCTCGTCACCGACCACGGCATGACCGTGCTGATCGCCGCCCGCGATCCGCAGCGCGGCAAGGAGGCGGCCGAGGCCGTCGGCGGGACCGCGGTCCAGCTCGACGTGACCGACCCCGCGTCGGTCGCCGCGCTGGCGGCCGAGATCGACGAGCTCGACGTGCTCGTCAACAACGCCGGCATCCTCCTGGAGCGGGGCGCCCCACCCAGCGGCACCCCGGTGGAGATGCTGCGCGAGACGTTCGAGACCAACGTGCTGGGCGTCGTCGCCGTCACCAACGCGTTCCTGCCGGCCCTGCGCCGCTCGCCGGCCGGCCGCATCGTCAACCTCGGCAGCGGTCTGGGCTCGCTCACCTTCACGACCGACCCGGCGCACGTCTTCGCGCAGAACCCGCTGCTGGCGTACAACGCCTCGAAGTCGGCGCTGAGCGCGGTCACCGTGTCGTATGCCAACGAGCTGCGCGGCACGCCGATCAAGGTCAACGCGGCCGACCCCGGCTATTGCGCGACCGACATGAACCACCACTCCGGCTACCGCACGCCGGTGCAGGGCGCGATCGCCGCGGTGCGCCTGGCGACCTTACCCGCGGACGGGCCCACGGGTGGCTTCTTCGACGAGGACGGGCCCGTGCCCTGGTGACGTGGCTACGGGCAGACGCGACCGGGTGTCGCTACAGCCGGGCCCGCGCGTGCGCGAGCCAGGCGGCCGCGGCCGGCCCGGCCGGACCCGCGAGGCGCCAGGCCAGCCCGAGCCGCCCGCGCAAGGCGGGCTCGGTGATGCGGAGCGCGCGCAGCCCGGCCCGGTGGCGCGAGATCGACGACGGCACGATCGCGATCCCGAGCCTCCGCTGCGCCAGGTCGGCCAGCACGCCGGGCGACCCGGCCTCGAAGACGACCTTCGGCGCAAACCCGGCCGCCGCACAGGCCGAGTCGAGGATCGCCCGGATGCCCGACCCGCGCGGCAGGCACACGAGCGGCCGGTCACGCAGCTCGGCGAGCGCGACGGACTCCCGTCCGGCGAGCTCGTGGCCGTCCCACACGGCGGCGTCGAGCGCCTCGTCGGTGACCACGTGCACGCCCAGCCCGCCGGGCAGCACGCCGTATGCGATGACGGCCGCGTCGAGGGTCCCGTCGCGCAGCCCGGCGACCAGCCGCTCGGTGCTGTCCTCGACGAGCGTCACCTCGATGCCGGGGTGGCGCGCGTGGAAGTCGGCGAGTAGCCCCGGCAGGTCGACGTCGTGCGAGGTGACGGCCCCGACCGCGACCCGCCCGCGAGCGAGCCCGGCGAGGGCGGCGACGGCCTCCCGAGCTCCGTCGACGGCCTGCAACGCGGCCCGCGCGTAGGGGAGCACGGCCTCCCCGGCCGCGGTCAGCCGCACGGCCCGCCCCGACCGGTCGAACAGCGCCGACCCGAGCTCCCGCTCGAGCCGCTTGACCTGCGCACTGACCCCGGGCTGAGCGATGCGCAGCCGCTGCGCGGCCCGCGTGAACCCACCCTCCTCGGCCACGGCGACGAAGTACACGAGCTGATGGAGCTCCATAACGAATGATTCTAGATCCGATCACAAACCACGCTTGGACTTCTGACTGAGGCCGCGCGAGGGTAGTGGCATGAAGGCGATGACCCCGGAAGACATCTCGCGCCTGTTCGTCGAGCGCGCCAACGCGGGCGACGCGGCGGGCCTGACCGAGCTCTACGAGCCGGACGCCGTGCTCGCGTACCCGCCGGGCTCCCGCACGGTCGGCCGCGAGGCGATGCGCGCGGTCTTCGAGCAGATGCTCCAGCACGTCCCGAAGTTCGAGCCCGAGGACGCGCTCCCCACGATCACCCACGGAGACCTGGCCCTGACGTCGACCCGCCCCAAGGACGGCACGGGCGGCCGCGTCCAGCTGGTGCGCCGCCAGCCCGACGGCAGCTGGCTGCGGGTGATCGATCGGCCCGAGCTCTAGATTCTCGAGACTGCCAAATCACCGTCGGGCGTGCGACCGTCGCTCCCGTCGGACACCGCTCGTGCCGCCGGTGCATCCGCCCCGGCGGCACGGACGCTGCCGTCGCCGTCGCCCCAAGAACCCGCGACCTGCCGGCCGCGCTTGACGTCCGCGGTGGTCGCGCGAGTTCCCACGCTCAACAGCGGCGGTCAGGCGCGGACGCGGAGCATCTTCGGGTCGTAGAGGGGCTCGCTCCGCACCACGGCCGGGATCCAGCGGTCGAAGACGCTCACCTCGACCGCGGTGCCGATCTCGACCTCCGCGGGCAGGTACGCGTACGCGATCGACGCGCCCACCCGGTAGCCGAAGCCGCCCGACGTGACCCGGCCGGAGGCGACGCCCGCCACGCGGACCGGCTCGCTGCCCAGGCAGACCGTGCCCGGGTCGTCCAGCACCAGGCAGCGCAGGACGCGGGACGGGCCGCCGGCCGACCGCAGCGCCGTCAGCGCGTCGCGGCCCAGGAACGGCTTCTCCAGGCGTACGAACGAACCCAGGCCGGCCGAGAACGGGTCGGTGTCCGTGGTCAGGTCGGAGCCCCAGACCCGGTAGCCCTTCTCCAGCCGCATCGAGTCGATCGCCCGGTAGCCCGCCGGGCGCAGGCCCATCGGCTGGCCGGCGGCGCTCAGGGTGTCCCACAGCGTCAGGACGTACTCGGTCGAGGCGTAGAGCTCCCAGCCCAGCTCGCCGACGTACGTCACGCGCTGGGCCAGCACCGGGACGTGGCCGACGGTCAGGCGGCGGGCCCGCATGAACGGGAAGTCCGCATTGGACAGTGACGCGTCGGTCAGCGGCTGGAGGATGTCGCGGGCGGCGGGCCCCCACAGGCAGAGGCAGCCGTACGCGCCGGTCACGTCGTCGACGAGCACGTCGTCACCAGCGTGCTTGCGGATCCAGTCCGCGTCGCGGACGCCGCACGCGGTGCTCGTGACGACGCGGAAGTGCTGCTCGCCCAGGCGGGTCACGGTGAGGTCGGCCTCGATGCCGCCGCGGGCGTTCAGGAGCTGGGTGTAGACGAGCGAGCCGACCGGGCGGTCGATCTCGTTCGCGCACAGGTGGTTGAGCAGGGCGAGGGCGCCGGGGCCGCGGACGTCGAGCTTGGCGAACGAGGACTGGTCGAACAGGCCGGCCGCGGACGTGGTCGCGGCGACCTCGCCCGCGATGGCCGGGGACCAGAAGCGGCCGGCCCAGCCCTTCGGGCGCTGCGCCTGCGGGGTCAGCCCGGCGTTCACGCCGAACCAGTTGGCCCGCTCCCAGCCCGCCTTCTCGCCCAGCGCGGCGTCGAGCTCGCCGAGGCGCGGCCACACCGCGGAACGGCGCAGAGGGCGGGCCGCCTGCCACTCCTGGCCGGGGTAGACCACGTCGTAGTACCGCGAATATCCGTCGATGGCCTTCGTGCTCGCCCACCGCCGGCTCGCCGCGTGCCCGCCGAAGCGGCGGACGTCCATCGTGGACACGTCGTACTCCGGCGTGCCGTCGACGATCCACTCCGCCATCACCTTGCCGACCCCGCCGGCGGCGGCCAGGCCGTGGACGCAGAACCCGGCCGCGACCCAGAGCCCCGCGACGGGCGTCTCGCCGAGCAGGAACTCGCCGTCGGGCGTGAACGCCTCCGGGCCGTGGACCACGCGGGCGATCCCGAGGTCGCGCAGCGCGGGCACGCGGTGCCGGGCGTTCTCCCACGACTCGGCGAACTTCGGCATGTCGGGCTCGAACAGCGTCCGCGGCCGGTCCATGGACGCCGGCCAGAAGAGGGACGGGTCGCGCACGTACCCGCCGACGAGCAGCCCCGTCTCGTCGCCGCCCCTGAAGTACACGATGCGATCAGGGTCCCGGACCGTCGGCAGCTCCATCGTGGGCATGCCCAGCGTCTCCGAGACGACGTACTGGTGCTTGATGGGCACGATCGGCAGGTCGACGCCGGCCAGCAGGCCGATCTGCCCGGCGGCGGCGCCGGCCGCGTTGACGACGACCTCGGCGGTGATCCGGCCGGCCGACGTGTCGACCGCGCCGACCCGGCCGTTCGAGACCACAATGCCGGTCACCCGGGTACCGGTGACGATCCGCACGCCGAGCGAGCGCGCGCCGGCGGCCAGGGCCTCGGCGAGCTGGGCCGGCTCCAGCCAGCCGTCGCCGGGCAGCCAGCCGGCGAGCCGCACGTCGGCCACGTTGAGCAGCGGGAGGCGGTCGACCGTCTCGGCCGGGCCGAGCAGGTCCATGTCCAGGCCGTACGTGGTGGCCGAACTCGCCTGCCGGCGCAGCTCCTCGACCCGCGCGGGCGTGGTCGCCAGCCGCAGCCCGCCGACGCCCCGCCAGCCGGGGTCGAGGCCGGTCCGCTCCCGCAGCTCGGCGTAGAGGCCGGACGAGTACATGATCATCCGGGTCTGGCTGATCGTCGACCGCAGCTGGCCCACGAACCCGGCCGAGTGCCAGGTCGTGCCCTCGGTGAGCTCGTGCTGCTCGACGAGCACCACGTCGGTCCAGCCGAGGCGGGCCAGGTGGTAGGCGATGCTGCAGCCGGCGACCC
Source organism: Dactylosporangium sp. NPDC005572 (assembly GCF_040605515.1). Classification (NCBI taxonomy): domain Bacteria; kingdom Bacillati; phylum Actinomycetota; class Actinomycetes; order Micromonosporales; family Micromonosporaceae; genus Dactylosporangium; species Dactylosporangium sp. NPDC005572. The sequence continues at coordinate 64,101 of NZ_JBEXCY010000014.1, forward strand.
CGCCGCCGATGACGACCACACGCGCGGTTGCGGGAAGCATCGCATGATTGTGGCCCTTGGATCGGCAGCGGAAAAGGTCTGAAGCCGTGCCACTTGTTTCCGCCAGGTAAACGCGAGCGGTCCTCTTGACGGGCGGCTGACGGGGGCGTTAACTCTTGCACACCATGACGCCGATCACTTCGGGCCAGCCACGTTAAAGGCACGAAACCGGCGTTTGATCGCGGCGAAGGGGCCGGGTCATGAGCGCGGTGCCGTCAGTGGCGGACCTGCTGGAGCGGGTCCCGTCGTGGGTGGGCCGCGCTGTGGAGTGGCAGCGCCTCGACGGTGGCCTGTCGCACCACATCTTCCGCGTGGACGTCGACGGCCAGCCCTACGTGTTGCGGGTGCTGGAGCCGGCGGTCTCCGCGGCCGGCCTGGGCATCCCGCCCGAGCTGGAGATCGTCAACACCGTGCGGGCAGCCGAGACCGTGGGCGCCCGGGTCTACGCGGTGCTCGAGGACGTGCCCGCGGTCGTGCTGGAGTTCCTGCCCGGCCGCACGCTCCACGCCGCAGACGTGCGGCATCCGGCGGTGGTGCCGGCGATCGCCGAGGCCTGCCGGCGGCTGCACGCCGGTCCGGCGTTCGGCAACGCCTTCGACATCTTCGCCAAGCGGGACGAGCTCCTCGCCGTCTGTGCCCGGCACGAGCTGCCGTTGCCGGAGGGGTACCTCGACCGCACGTCCACAGTGGAGGAGATCCGGGCAGCGCTCAGCGTCGCGCCGTTGCCCGCAGTACCGTGCCACAACGATCTGCTCGCCGAGAACTTCATCGCCACCGGCGACGGCGTCCGGATCATCGACTACCAGCTGTCCGGCAACAATGACCCCGCGTTCGAGCTGGGCGACATCGCGGCGGAGGCCGACTACGACCCGGATCAGGTCGAGCTCCTCGCCGGCGCCTACTTCGGAGCGGACCGCACACCGGCGCTCGTCGCCCGCGTGCGGCTCTTTCTGATCGCGTCCAACGTCACCTGGGCGCTGTGGTTCACCGTCCACCATGGACTGTTGACGGCGACGGGCTTCGACTACGCCGCCGAGGCGGCCGACAAGTGGAGCCAGGCCCGGCGCTCGCTCGACGACCCCGGGCTCGGTGGCCTGCTCGACGCGGTGACCGGAAGGAACACCACCACCCCCAAGCACTAGCACCGAGGAGGTGCCCATGTCGGCATCGCCGACCCAGGCCGACCGGCCGCTCGACGACGACGAGCGGCGGCTCGCCGAACTGGGTTACAAGCAGGAGCTCCGGCGCAAGTGGAGCGGGTTCTCCAACTTCGCCATCTCGTTCTCCATCATCTCGATCCTCGCCGGCTGCTTCACGACGTTCGGCCAGGCCTGGATGAACGGCGGTCCGATCGCCATCTCGTGGGGCTGGCCGCTCATCTCGATCTTCATCCTGATCATCGGGTTCTGCATGTCGGAGCTGGTGTCGGCGTACCCGACGGCCGGCGGCATCTACTGGTGGGCCGCGAAGATGGGCAAGCCCGTCCACGGCTGGTTCACCGGCTGGCTCAACCTGGTCGGGCTCATCGCGGTGACCGCGTCGGTCGACTACGGCTGCGCGACCTTCCTCAGCCTGGTGCTCGACGCCTACAGCTCGTGGGACAGCGGCAACCTGAACCTGACGTTCCTGCTCTTCGTGCTGATCCTGGCCGCCCACGTGGCGATCAACATCTGGGGCCACAACATCATCGACGTGCTCCAGAACGTCTCGGTGTGGTGGCACGTCGCGGGCGCGGCGGTCGTCGTGCTGATCCTGGTCTTCGTGCCGGAGAAGCACCAGAGCCTCTCGTTCGTGTTCACCGAGCGGTTCAACAACTCCGGCTACTCCGACGCCACCTACTGGTTCCTGGTGCTGCCGTTCGGCTTCCTGCTCACGCAGTACACCATCACCGGCTTCGACGCCTGCGCCCACGTCTCCGAGGAGACCAAGGGCGCCTCGACCGCCGCCGCGAAGGGGCTCTGGCAGTCCATCTTCTACTCGGCGATCGGCGGCTGGATCCTGCTGCTGGCGTTCCTCTTCGCGGCGACCGACGTCGAGGCGATCACCGCGGCGAACGGCTTCTCCGGCGCCATCTTCGAGACCGCGCTGAGCGCCGGCTTCTTCAAGGCGGTCATCCTGATCTCCACGATCGGGCAGTTCTTCTGCGGCATGAGCTGCGTGACGAGCATGTCCCGGATGACCTACGCGTTCAGCCGGGACCGGGCCGTGCCGGGCTGGCGGCTGTGGTCCAAGGTGGACCGCAACGGCACGCCGGTCAACGCCATCATCGGCGCGGCCATCGCCGGCCTGGTGCTGACCCTGCCGGCGCTCTACAAGAGCCCGTCGGGCGCGCCCACTGCGTTCTACGCCGTGGTCTCGGTGGCGGTCATCGGCCTCTACCTCGCGTTCCTGATCCCGATCTACCTGCGGCTGCGGATGGGCGACCGGTTCGTGCCCGGCCCGTGGACGCTCGGCAGCAAGTACAAGGTGCTCGGCTGGATCGCGGTCGTCGAGATCATCGTGGTCTCGATCTACTTCATCATGCCGTTCACGCCGACCGCGATCCCCGGCAACAAGGACTTCACGTTCACGGCCGTGAACTACGCGCCGATCGCGATCCTGATCGTCATCGGCGGCGCCGCGGCCTGGTGGTTCATGTCGGCGAAGCACTGGTTCACCGGCCCGATCCGGACGATCGACGAGGCCCCGGAATCGGCCACGGCCAAGGCCACTGAGTAGGGAATGATGTGGTCCGGGCCGGGAGTCCCGGCCCGGACCACGACGCGGGAGGACGGATGCCGGTGGCGGCGGAGCCCTTGTCGAGCGTGCCGATGTGGCGCCCGGTGCGGGGCGGCAACGCCTTCGAGATCACCGTCGCCCGGCTCGCGCAGGCGATCCGGCTCGGGCTGGTGCCCGTGGGCGAGCGCCTGCCGCCCGAACGTGAGCTGGCCGAGCGCCTCCAGGTGAGCCGGGTGACCCTGCGGGAGGCGATCGCCGCCCTGCGTGAGGCCGGGTTCCTGGAGTCGCGGCGCGGGCGGTCCGGCGGCACGTTCGTGGTCCGTGCCTCGGGGGACGCCGTCGTCGCGCACGACCGCGACGCCGTCGCCCTCGCCCGCGAGATGGGCGACGCGCTGCACGACGCGCTGGACTTCCGGCGCGTGCTCGAGCCGGGCGCCGCGGCCCTCGCGGCGACCCGCGCGCTGTCCGCGCCCGACCGGGCGCACCTCGTCGCCTGCCTCGGCGCGGCCCGCACCCGCGACCCGATCACCCGGCGGGTCAACGACTCCCGGCTGCACCTGGCGATCGCCTCGGCGAGCGGCTCGACGTCGGTCACCGCCGCGATCGCCGACGTGCAACTGCGCCTGGACCGGCTGCTGGCCGCGATCCCGGTCCTGCGGCGCAATCTCGACCACTCCGACGCCCAGCACGAGCGGGTCGTGGAGGCGATCCTGGCCGGCGACCCGGCCACGGCGCGGGCCGAGATGGAGGAGCACTGCGACGCCACCGCGGCGTTGTTGCGCGGCCTGTTGGGTTGAGTTTATGGTTTGGTACTAGACCTTTAGGGGAAGCCGATGTTGACCGTCGAGCAGCTGCGCATCGCCGTGGACGAGGGCGAGATCGACACCGTCGTCGTGGCGATCACCGACATGCAGGGGCGGTTGCAGGGCAAGCGGTTCCACGCACGCCACTTCCTCGACGAGGTCGTCGCCCACGGCACCGAGGGCTGCAACTACCTGCTCGCCGTCGACGTCGAGATGAACACGGTCGACGGCTACGCCATGTCGAGCTGGGCGCGCGGCTACGGCGACTTCGCGATGATCCCCGACTTCGCCACCCTGCGCCGCATCCCGTGGCAGCCCGGCACCGCCCTCGTGCTGGCCGACCTGAGCTGGCTCGACGAGTCCGGCCCGGTGCTCGCCTCGCCGCGCCAGATCCTCCGGGCGCAGCTGGCCCGCCTCGCCGACGCCGGCCTGCGGGCGTTCACGGGCACCGAACTCGAGTTCATCGTGTACCGCAACAGCTACGAGGACGCCTACAAGCGCGGCTACCGGGACCTGACCCCGGCGAACGTCTTCAACGCCGACTACTCGCTGCTCCAGACGGCCCGGATCGAGCCGCTCCTGCGGCGCATCCGCAACGACATGGCGGGCGCCGGCCTGGTGCCGGAGAGCGCCAAGGGGGAGTGCAACCTCGGCCAGCACGAGATCGCCTTCCGCTACGACGAGGCGCTGCGCAACGCCGACGGGCACACGCTGTACAAGAACGGGGCCAAGGAGATCGCCGCCCAGGAGGGCGTCTCCATCACCTTCATGGCCAAGCCCAACGCGCGGGAGGGCAACTCCTGCCACATCCACTTCTCGCTGCGCGACGCGGGCGGCCCGGTCGGCGACGCGGTCTTCCACCACGCGATGGCCGGCCTGCTGGCGACGATGCGCGAGTTCACGCTGCTCTACGCGCCGAACATCAACTCGTACAAGCGGTACCAGGCCGGCTCCTTCGCGCCGACCGCGGTGCGGTGGGGTGAGGACAACCGCACCTGCTCGCTGCGCGTCGTGGGCCACGGGGCGTCCCGCCGGGTGGAGAACCGGGTGCCGGGCGCCGACGTGAACCCGTACCTGGCGATCGCCGCCCTGGTGGCCGGCGCCCTGCACGGGATCCGCAACGAGCTGCCGCTGGAGGACATCTACACCGGCAACGCCTACGAGGACGCCGCGGCGCCGCGGGTGCCGGCGACGCTGCGCGAGGCGCTGAACCTGTGGGAGTCGAGCGCCCTGGCCCGCGAGGCCTTCGGCGAAGAGGTGGTCGAGCACTACGCGAACAACGCCCGCGTCGAACTGGCCGCGTTCGACGCGGCGGTGACCGACTGGGAGCTGCTGCGCGGCTTCGAACGCCTGTGACACCCGTGGCTTCCGCGCCGACCTTGGAGTTGCGGTCCCGGATAAAACGGATATGCCGGGAATATTAGGGACCACCAGTTCAAGATCGGGGCGGTACAGGAAGGAATACAGGAGTGCATGACGTCATTTCGCCGGTGACCGAAGAGGTCGTCGCCACCGTGCCGGCCACCTCCGTCGAGGAGACCGACGCGGCCGTCGAGCGGGCGCAGCGGGCGTTCGAGCGCTGGCGGAACGTCGCGCCGGGGGACCGGGCGCGGTTGCTGCGGCGCTTCGCCGCCGTGGTCGACGCGCACAACGAGGAGCTCGCGCAGCTCGAGGTGCGCAACTCCGGCCACACCATCGGCAACGCCCGCTGGGAGGCCGGCAACGTCCGCGACGTCCTCGACTACTACGCCGGAGCGCCCGAGCGGCTCAGCGGCCGCCAGATCCCCGTCGCCGGCGGCATCGACGTCACCTTCTACGAGCCGCTGGGCGTGGTGGGCATCATCGTGCCCTGGAACTTCCCCATGCCCATCGCCGGCTGGGGCTTCGGCCCCGCCCTCGCGGCCGGCAACACCGTGGTGCTCAAGCCGGCCGAGCTCACCCCGCTGACCGCCATCCGCCTCGGCGAGCTGGCCCTGGAGGCCGGTCTGCCGGAGGGCGTGTTCACGGTACTGCCGGGGAAGGGCTCCGTCGTCGGGCAGCGGTTCGTCACCCACCCGCTCGTCCGCAAGGTCTGCTTCACGGGCTCCACCGACGTCGGCAAGCAGATCATGGCCGGCTGCGCCGACCAGGTGAAGCGGGTGACCCTGGAGCTCGGCGGCAAGAGCGCCAACATCGTGTTCGCCGACGCCGACCTGGAGAAGGCGGCCGCCGGCGCGCCCGGCGCCGTGTTCGACAACGCCGGCCAGGACTGCTGCGCCCGGTCCCGGCTGCTGGTGCAGGCGAGCGTGTACGACCGGTTCCTCGGCCTGCTGGAGCAGTCCGTGAAGGCGTTCCGCTGCGAGGACCCGGCCCTGGAGACCGCGCAGATGGGCCCGCTGATCTCCAGCGGCCAGCGCGAGTCCGTCAAATCGTACATATCCGAAAAGGAAGTGCTTTTCACGGGCAGTGCGCCGGACGGCAAGGGCTGGTGGATGCCGCCGACCGTTGTCGGCGCCCGGTCGACCGACGACCAGCACTGGCGTGAGGAGATCTTCGGCCCGGTCCTGTCGGTCATGCCGTTCGACGACGAGGACGACGCGATCCGGAAGGCCAACGACACCGAGTACGGGCTGTCGGGCTCGATCTGGACCGGCGACCTGGGCCGCGGCATCCGGGTCGCCCGCGGCGTCGAGGCGGGCAACCTCAGCGTCAACTCCAACTCCTCGGTCCGCTACTGGACCCCGTTCGGCGGGGTCAAACAGAGCGGCCTGGGGCGCGAGCTCGGGCCGGACGCGGTCGCCGCGTTCAGCGAGGTCAAGAACGTCTACTTCAGCACGGAGGCATAGGTGCAGGCACGTCTGCAGGACCGCGTCGCGGTCATCACCGGCGCCGGCAGCGGCATCGGGCTCGCCACCGCCCGCCGGTTCGCGTCGGAGGGCGCGAAGATCGTGGCGGTCGACCTCAACGAGGACGCGGGGAAGGCCGCGGCCGAGGAGGTGGGCGGCGAGTTCGTGGCCGCCGACGTGGCCGACGAGGAGGCCGTCAAGGCGCTCTTCGACGGGGTCGTCGAGCGCCACGGGCGCGTCGACATCGCCTTCAACAACGCCGGCATCTCGCCGCCCGACGACGACTCGATCCTCGAGACGGGCATCGAGGCGTGGGAGCGGGTCCTGAAGGTCAACACGACCAGCGTCTACTACTGCTGCAAGTACGTCATCCCGCACATGCTGGCGCAGGGCAAGGGCTCGATCATCAACACGGCCAGCTTCGTGGCCCTGCTGGGCGCCGCGACCTCGCAGATCGCCTACACGGCGAGCAAGGGCGCCGTGCTGTCGATGACCCGCGAGCTCGGCGTCCAGTTCGCCCGCCAGGGCATCCGGGTCAACGCGCTGTGCCCCGGCCCGATCGCGACCCCGCTGCTCATGGAGCTGTTCGCGAAGGACCCGGAGCGGGCGGCCCGGCGGCTGGTGCACGTCCCGATGGGCCGCTTCGGCACCCCGGAGGAGATCGCCGGCGCGGTGGCGTTCCTGGCCAGCGACGACTCGTCCTTCATCACCGCCTCGACGTTCCTGGTCGACGGCGGCATCACCGGCGCGTACGTGACCCCGCTATGAGACCGCTGGTCGGGATCACGGCCTATGCCGAGCCGGCGCGCTGGGGCGTCTGGGACACCCGGGCGGTGCTGATTCCGGAGTCGTACGTGCGGATGGTGCGCGACGCCGGAGCCCGCCCGGTCGTCCTGCCGCCCGACGCCGGAGACGACGCCGCCGGGCTCGTCGGGCGGCTCGACGGCCTCGTGCTGGCCGGCGGCGCGGACATCGAGCCGTCGCAGTACGGCGCCGAGGCGCACCCGACGACGAAGACCCGGCCCGACCGGGACGCCGGCGAGCTGGCCGTGCTGCGGGCCGCGCTCGACGCCGACCTGCCGGTGCTGGGCGTGTGCCGTGGCATGGAGCTGCTCGCCGTCGCCTACGGGGGCACGCTGTACCAGCACCTGCCCGACCTGCTGGGCAACGATCGCCACCAGCCGGCCCCGGGCGTCTACGGCGCCCACCCGGCGCGCTTCGCCACGGGTTCCCGGGCGGCTGAGATCTTCGGGCCGGCGGCGGAGGTCAACTCGTACCACCACCAGGGGGTCGACAAGCCCGGCACGCTGACGGTCACCGGCTGGTCCGACGACGAGGTGACCGAGGCGGTCGAGGACCCGGCCCGCCGGTTCGTCCTCGGCGTCCAGTGGCACCCGGAGGAGGCGAGTGACGTCCGTCCCTTCGCGGCGCTCGTGCGGGCGATCTGAGTAGGTTGGGTGGCATGCGGATCGGGTTCGGGCTGCCGGTGTCGGGCTCGTGGGCCACGCCGGAGCGGCTGGTGCAGGTGGCGGCCGAGGCGGAGCGGCAGGGTTACGACTCGCTCTGGACGTTCCAGCGCCTGCTGGTGGGCGCTGACCAGGAGCTCGACCCGGTGTACCGCAGCGTCCTCGACCCGATCGTCGCGCTGAGCTTCGCCGCCGCGCGGACCAGCACGATCCGGCTCGGCGTGGCGGTCGTCAACCTGCCGTTCCTGTCGCCCGCGTACCTCGCCAAGCAGGCCGGCACGCTCGACCTGCTCAGCGGCGGCCGGCTCGACCTGGGCCTGGGCACGGGCTGGTCGCCCGCCGAGTTCGCCGCCACCGGCGGGTCCGTCGAGCACCGGGCGAAGCGGGTGCGGGAGTACGTCGCCGTGCTGCGCACGCTCTGGAACGACGAGGTCAGCGCGTTCGACGGCGACCTCTACCCGCTGCCGCCGAGCCGGATGGCGCCGAAGCCCCCGGGCCCGCAGCTGCTGCTCGGCGGCTCGGTGCCGGCGGCGCTCGCGCGGGCCGGCGAGATCGCCGACGGCTGGGTCAGCCGCAGCGCGACCGACCTGACCCACATCCACCGCGACGTCGAGCTGGTCCGGGCCGGCGCCGAGAAGGCCGGCAAGGACCCGTCGAAGGTGCGCGTGGTGTGCCGCGGTGTGGTCCGGCTCAGCGACCGACCGCTCGGGGACTCCCGCCGGCGGCTGGAGGGCTCGTACGAGCAGGTGCGCGAGGACGCGGCCTGGCTCGTCACCCAGGGCGTCACCGAGGTGTTCTACGACCTCAACTGGGATGGCCGGATCGCCCACCCCGAAGCTGACCCTTCGGCTGCCCTGGATCTGGCCTTGGAGATCCTCCACAACCTCACACCCGCCGGGTTAGGTTGATGGCATGTCGCGACCGGTCATCGGCCTGACCACCTACGCCGAGGAGACCCGTTTCGGGCTCAACGACACGTTCTCCGCGGTCCTGCCCCTGTCGTACGTCCACGCCGTGCACGTCTCGGGCGGCCGTGCGGTCCTCGTCACCCCGGACGACCCGGACATCGACGTGCTCGAGGGCCTGGACGGGATCATGTTCACGGGCGGCTCCGACGTGAACCCCGACCTCTACGGCGAGCCGCCGCACCCCACCACCAAGGTCAAGCCGGAGCGGGACGCGGCCGAGCTGCTGCTCATGCGCGCCGCGCTCGACGCGGACCTGCCGCTCTTCGCCATCTGCCGGGGCATGCAGCTGATGTGTGTCGCCTACGGCGGCCGCCTCCACCAGCACCTCCCCGACGTGCTGGGCCACAACAACCACCGTCCGGTGAGCGGTCCGAAGTTCGGTGAGCATCCGGTCCAGCTCGCGCCGGGGTCGAGGGCTTCAGCGGTACTGGGCGAGGCCGTCATCGTGAACTCCTTCCACCACCAGGGCATCGCCGACCCGGGCAAGCTCACGGCGACGGGCTGGTGCCCGGAGGACGACCTGATCGAGGTCGTGGAGGACCCGTCGAAGACCTTCGCGATCGGCGTCCAGTGGCACCCGGAGGACACCACGGACTTCCGCCTGTTCGAGGCCTTCGTGGAGGCCGCCCGAGCACACCGGGGCCGCTGACCGCTGTCCGGTTGGTGCCAGCTTGCGGCGCGCGCGGTGTGGGATTCCTAACCTGCATCCATGAGGAAGCTGTTCGCGATCGAGCACATGCGCACGATGCTCATGATGGCGTTCGTGTACATCCCGTTGATCGTCGGTGTGATGTGGCTCGGCCTGGCGCTGGTCGTCGGCGGCGGCGACGAGCCGGTGGATCCGAGTTTCCACCTGTACCTCGGGATCGCCATGGTGGCGGCGCTGCTCATCACGATGGCCGTGCTGCTGTGGTTCATGTTCGCCGTGCTGCGGCCGCAGCGGTACATCCAGGACATGGACCGGCTGGCCGCCGGTGAGCACTGGGTCCACTGGGCCTACGACGAGGCGCAGTGGAAGGCCGCCAACACGGTCGAGTCGGCCCGGGTGCGCCGCGGCTTCGGCGCCGCCCAGTACGGGCTCGTCCTCGGCGCTGTCGTCCTGCTCATCGGGCTGCTCGTCGGCGGTGAGGACGGCAGCACCTTCGTCTTCGTCGGTGGGGTCCTGATCGTGACCACGTGCGGCGCCATGGTCCTCATGTGGCTCAGCGGGTCCGCGACCTTCGCCCGGGACGCCCGGACGGGGCAGGTGTCCATCAGCGGGCTCGGCGTGCTGCGGCGGCCGGGCGGCTACTCGGCGTTCGCGGCGATCGGTCCGCTGAAGTCGGTGGGGTTCGTCGCCGGGCCGTCGCCGAGGGTGGTCTTCACCGTCGTCCAGAACGGGCGGTACGGCGCCGTGTCCGACTACCAGACGGCCGACCTCCTGGTGCCCGCCGGGCGGGAGGACGAGGCACGGGCGCTGGTCGAGCGGTTCAACACGGAGGTGCTGAAGGCCTCATGAGGCGGGCCCACCTCGTCGATCATGCTGACGGGGTTGCCCGGACGGCCGTGTGTTGATGCGCGTTAGGCTTTCCGCATGACCGTCCGCGCCTCGCTCGTCCCCGGCGTCCAGACCCCCTGGCGCCAGGTTCCCGCCGGCATCGCCCGGCCCGAGTACGTCGGGAAGCGCGCACCGCAGAAGCATCGCGGGTCCGACGTCCAGACGCCGGAGATCATCGAGCGCATGCGGGTCGCGAGCCGGCTGGCCGCCCAGGCGACGGTGCTCGCCGGCGAGCACGCCAAGCCGGGGGTGACGACCGACGAGATCGACCGGGTCGTGCACGAGTTCCTGTGCGACCACGGTGCCTATCCGTCGACGCTGGGGTACAAGAGCTTCCCCAAGTCCTGCTGCACCTCGCTCAACGAGGTCATCTGCCACGGCATCCCCGACTCGACGGTGATCGAGGACGGCGACATCCTCAACGTCGACGTCACGGCCTTCATCGGCGGCGTGCACGGCGACACCAACCAGACGTTCTGCGTCGGCGACGTCTCGGAGGAGGCGCGGCTGCTCGTCGAGCGCACCCGCGAGGCGATGATGCGCGGCATCCGGGCCGTCGCGCCGGGCCGCCCGCTCAACGCGATCGGCCGGGTCATCGAGGCGTACGCGAAGCGGTTCCACTACGGCGTGGTCCGGGACTTCACCGGCCACGGCATCAACGAGGTCTTCCACACCGGGCTCTACGTGCCGCACTACGACAACCCGCGGCTCACGACGATCATGGAGCCGGGCATGACGTTCACGATCGAGCCGATGATCACGCTCGGCACGCACGAGTACGACATCTGGAAGGACGGCTGGACGGTGGTCACCAAGGACCGCCGGTGGACCGCCCAGTTCGAGCACACGATCGTGGTGACCGAGGACGGCTTCGAGATCCTGACCCTGCCGTGAGCGGTCCGGAGCGGAGCGGAGGGGCCGCTCACCATCGGCTCAGTCTGAACTCACGGCGCCGCAGCGAAGCGGAGGCGCCGTGAGCCACCCTGCGGCTGAGGACGCGCATCATCACGCCGACGTTTCCGGGGGCTGGCTGCGCGCGGCCGTGTTCGGGGCGATGGACGGGCTGGTCACCAACATCGCGCTGATCGCCGGGGTCGGCGGCGGCGGGGTCGGGGCCGACGACATCGTGCTCACCGGCACGGCCGGCCTGGTCGCCGGAGCGATCTCGATGGGCCTGGGGGAGTACACCAGCGTCCGCGCGCAGAACGAGCAGCTCGCGGCCGAGGTGGCCAAGGAGCGGCAGGAGCTCATCAAGTTTCCGGAGGCGGAGGCGGCGGAGCTGGCCCGCGTCTGGGAGGCCCGCGGGGTGCCGCCCGAGCTGGCGCTGCAGGTCGCCTCGATCGTGGGGCGCAATCCCGACGAGGCCGTGCGCGTGCACGCTCAGGAGGAGCTCGGGATGGACCCGGACGACTCACCCAGTCCGTGGGTCGCCGCCGGATCGTCCTTCGTCTGTTTTTCGATCGGTGCTCTGGTGCCGCTCCTGCCCTACCTGCTGGGAGCGGCCTCGTTGACGCTTTCCCTCGCGGCAGGCGGCGCCGGGCTGTTCGTGGCCGGGGCACTGGTGGCCCGGTTCACCCGGCGGCAGTGGTGGTGGTCGGGGCTGCGGCAGCTGTTGCTCGGCGCGGCCGCGGCCGGGGCTACGTTCGGCATCGGTCTGCTGTTCGCGGCCTAGTAGTTGGTCCTGGTCGGGGCCTGTCGGCTCTGGACCCATAGGCCGTCTCGGGGTTGTGTGGACCCCGAGACGGCAGGGCTCACGAGACGGGTGTGTGACTAACGACGCGGCTGCATCGTCGGACCGGCCCACGCGGTGCGGCGCATGTTGGCCTCCTCTCATTGGACGCTCGTGGCGTGATGCAACGATCGTCGCGGAGCGGACAGCTCTACGGGGTGACGCGGCCTTGCTGTGGCACGCTTTCGGGAGTAGTGCCGTCAGACCTTTCCCGGGAACGGGACCGACACCGGGGTGGTGCCGGCCGCCTGGCGGAACGCCACGGCCCTGGTCGCGCAGTCGATCAGGGCGTCCAGCGACAGCTTCCGGACCTCGCCGGCGGTCACCGGCAGCGCGAGCCGCCACTGTGCCGCGGTGCGCTCCTCGATCAGCACCGCGAGCTTGAGCGCCGAGGCGCGGTCGGTGACCGGGAACGGCATCTGGTAGGCCGGCGCGGCCGCCGGCGCGGTGACCCCGGCGCCGGCGAGGCGCACGATCAGCGCGTCGCGGCGGTTGCGGTGCGCCGACTCGGCGGTGCGGGCCAGGCCGATCGTGCCGCCGTCGAGCTTCGGCCCGGCGATGCCGAAGCCGTAGATCGCGGCGTGCTCGGCCTGCAGCGCCGCGATGAGCCGCTCGTCGGCGGGCGTGGTCATGCAGCCTCCGCTTCGCTCCGGCCGCATGCCGCCATGCTGAGCCCCTGATGCCCGGCCCCTGCGCTCCGCTCCGGACCGGTCATGTCAGCACCTCCACGTGGCCGGCGCGGCAGGCGGCGATCGAGCCGAGCAGCGCGGCCCGGTACGACGGGGCGGCCAGGCAGGCGCCCTCGGCGTCCTCGCGCCCCTTGCGCTCCAGGTTGACCAGCTCGGTGAGGGCGGCCCCCTGATCGGTGGGGAGGGCGGTGGCCGATGTGGAGGGCTGCGGGAACGGGCCCTCCTCGGGCAGCCCGATCTCCCGGGCGAGCGCGATCACGTGCTGCGCGTGGTCGTCCTTGAGCGGGCCCAGCCGGTCCTGGAGGGCCGGGAACGCGGTCAGCGCCTCGCCATACCGGTCGCGCAGCTCCACGGTCCGCTGGAGCAGCGGGAGCAGCACGTCGGGCGCCGGGTGCCAGACGGCGGTGCGCTCGGTGGGGATGTCGCACCCCGCGGACAGCCCGGTCGCGAGCGCGGCGGCACCGGCGAGCACGGCTCTGCGGGCGATGGACACGCGCAATAGTCAACACCATCCGGGCCCCTCGCGATGCACCCGACTCACCGTCCGGGTCGCCTTTGGAGCGCCGCTGGGACGCTTCGCTCCGGGTCGCGTTACGCTCTGCCTGAGCCGCCCGCGAGATCTGACGCAGGCGGCGTGAGCGGTGTGCCCGGGAAACGGGTATAACCAGGGAGGGTGTCGACCGTGGTTCAGCATCGTCAGCGCCTGCTTACGGTGGTCGAGCCCGTCGTCACCGCGGCGGGATACGACCTGGAGGACCTGTCGGTCAGCCGGGTCGGCCGCCGCCATCTCGTCCGGATCGCGGTCGACAGCGATCACGGCGTCGACCTCGATCGCGTCGCCGACCTGTCCCGGGCGATCTCCACCGCCCTCGACAAGGCCGAGGCGGAGGGCGACGAGCTCATCGCGGGGGAGTATGAGCTGGAGGTCGGTTCGCCGGGCGTCGACCGGCCGCTGACCGAGCCCCGGCACTGGCGGCGCAACCGCGCCCGCCTGGTGAAGGTGCGGGTGGACGGGCGCCAGGTGACCGGCCGCGTGCTGGCCGCCGACGACGCCGGCGTGACGCTGGACGTCGACGGCGCCAAGCAGGCGGTGGCCTACGGCTCGCTCGGGTCGGGCCGGGTGCAGGTCGAGCTGAAGCGCCTGGAAGAGCTGCCCGACCTGCCAGACCTTGATGATGACGACGACGACGAGGAAGAGGAGGACGGGGAGTGAACATCGACCTGGCGGCCCTCCGCGCGCTGGAGCGCGAGCGGGAGATCCCGTTCGAGACCATCCTCGCGGCGATCGAGACGGCCCTGCTGACTGCCTACCGGCACACCGAGGGCGCCAACCCGCATGCCCGGGTCGAGATCGACCGGCGCACGGGCACGGCCTCCGTGCTGGCCCAGGACCTCGACGAGGACGGCACGATCGTCCGTGAGTACGACGACACCCCGCACGACTTCGGCCGCATCGCCGCGATGACCGCCAAGCAGGTCATCCTGCAGCGGCTGCGCGAGGCGACCGACGAGGCGCACTTCGGCGAGTACGTCGGGCGCGACGGTGACCTCGTCACCGGCGTGATCCAGGCGCACGAGGCCCGGGCCGAGAAGGGCATCGTCACCATCGACCTCGGCAAGATCGAGGGGATGCTGCCGGCGGCCGAGCAGGTGCCCGGCGAGCGATACGAGCACGGGCAGCGGATCAAGGCGATCGTCGTCCACGTCGCCAAGGGCTTCCGCGGCCCGCAGGTCACCCTGTCCCGGTCCCACCCCAACCTGGTGAAGCGGCTGTTCGCCCTGGAGGTGCCGGAGATCGCCGACGGCACCGTGGAGATCGCGGCCATCGCCCGGGAGGCCGGCCATCGGACCAAGATCGCGGTCCGTTCGACGGTGCAGGGGGTGAACGCGAAGGGGGCATGCATCGGCCCGATGGGCCAGCGGGTCCGGGCCGTGATGAGCGAGTTGCATGGCGAAAAGATCGACATCATCGACTGGTCGGATGATCCGGCGCAGTTCGTGGGAAATGCCCTTTCTCCCGCCAAAGCGCTCAACGTCGAGGTGGTCGACGCGGCCAACCGAGCGGCCCGCGTGACCGTCCCCGACTTCCAGCTTTCCCTGGCCATCGGCCGTGAGGGCCAGAACGCGCGGCTCGCCGCACGCCTCACCGGCTGGCGTATCGACATCCGCCCAGACAACGCGGCGGACGGCAACGTCGATCACGTCACCGGACCGGGCGCGGCGCGAGCCGAAAGTGCAGGGTAGACTTCTTGACGGTACGTCGCACGCCCCCGGCTGGCTTGCCCGCGGACCCGGCTGCGCCGGTTCGCACCTGTGTTGGTTGCCGGAAGCGTGCGTCTTCCTCCGAGTTGTTGCGGTTTGTCGCGATCGAGTCCGGCCCTGACCAGTTCACGGCTGTGCCCGATCCGGCCCGCAAACGGCCGGGTCGGGGAGCGCACTTGCATCCTGATCCGGCTTGCCTCGCGCTGGCGGAACGCAAACGCGCCTTCGGGCGGGCCCTGCGTCTCACCGGGGTCTTCGATCCCGGTCCGCTGGCCGAAGCGATTGCGGCTGTGGGCACTTCGCAGTGAGTTCGGAACCGCCGGTGGTGAGTGCGCGACGCACTCACCCGGACACGCAAGGTAGGACGACGGACATGAGCACACGATGAAGTCCCTGAGATGACCAGGCTTCAAGTGCACGAGTGAGGTCGGAGCGGAACTTGCCGCCCGGCCTCGAGGTGAGGAGTGTAGTGGCAGGCAAGGCCCGCGTACACGAGCTGGCGAAAGAGCTCGGGGTCGAAAGCAAGACCGTGCTCGCGAAGCTGCAGGAGCTTGGCGAATACGTGAAGTCCGCATCCAGCACGGTCGAAGCGCCCGTGGCGCGCCGGCTGCGTGCGAGCTTCGAATCCGGAGGGTCCGTCTCGGCACCCTCGGCACCTCCTGCGCCGGCACCTTCGGCTCCGGCCGCGCCCGTTCCGACGGCACCGCGCCCGACGCCGACCAGCCCGGCAGCCAAGCCCTTTGCGCCTCCGAAGCGGCCGCAGCCGCCGACGAGCGGCGGCCCGGGTGGCGGGTCGGGCGGTGGACGAGGCCCCGTGCCCGGTCCGCCGCGCCCCACGCCGCCGGCGGTCAAGCCGACGAGCGCACACGACATCGAGGTGGCGGCCGCGGAGCAGCGTGCCGCCGCGCTGAAGGCTGAGCAGGAAGCGACCATGAAGGCCGCTCAGCAGGCCCGTCAGCGCGAGAACACCCGGCGCGACTCGCCCCCGTCAGGTGGCGGCGCGCCCACGCCCGGCCCGCGTCCCGGCCCCGCCCCGGCCCCGCCGGCTGCCGGTGGCCCGACGCCCGGCCCCGGTCCGCGCCCCGGTCAGGGTCCGCGGCCCGGCGGCGGTCCGCGCCAGCCGGCGCGTTCCCCGGGCAACAACCCGTTCGGCGTGTCCGGCGGCGGGGCCCCGCGTCCCCCGGCGGCCGGCGGCGGCAACATCCCGCGGCCCAACCCGTCCTCGATGCCGCCGCGGCCCAACCCCGCCTCGATGGGCGGCCCCCGGCCGAACCCGTCGCAGATGCCCAGCCAGCGTCCGGGTCGCCCGGGCGGTGGCCCCGGCGGTGACCGTCCCGGTCGTCCGGGTGGCGGTGGCGGCGGTGGCTTCCGCGGCGGTCCCGGTGGCGGCGGCGCCGGTCGTCCCGGCGGTCCGGGCGGCGGCGGTGGCGGTGGCTTCCGTGGCGGTCCCGGTGGCGGCGGCGGCGGCGGTGGCTTCCGTGGCGGTCCCGGTGGCGGCGGCGGTGGCGGTGGCTTCCGTGGCGGCCCTGGTGGCGGCGGCGGTGGCGCGCCCGGCGCGGGTGCCGGCACTGCCGGTCGCCCCGGCGGTGGCGCCGGCGGTCGTGGCCGTGGCGGCGGTGCCGCGGGTGCCTTCGGGCGTCCGGGCGGTCGCCCGACCCGTGGCCGGAAGTCGAAGAAGCAGCGCAGACAAGAGTTCGACAACCTGTCCGCGCCCACCATGGGCTCGGGTGCCCCGCGGGGTCAGGGTCAGGCGATCCGTCTCCCGCAGGGTGCGTCGCTGTCGGACTTCGCCGACCGCATCAACGCCAACCCGGGCTCGCTCGTCCAGGAGATGTTCAACCTGGGCGAGATGGTGACGGCCACCCAGTCGTGCACCAACGAGACGCTGCTGCTGCTCGGCGAGCACCTCGGCTTCGACGTGCAGATCGTCAGCCCCGAGGACGAGGACCGCGAGCTGCTGGCCCGCTTCGACATCGACCTCGACGCCGACGTCGACGAGGAGCGCCTCGTCACCCGGCCGCCGGTCGTGACCGTCATGGGTCACGTCGACCACGGCAAGACGAAGCTGCTGGACGCGATCCGGCAGACCAACGTCGCCGCGGGCGAGGCGGGTGGCATCACCCAGCACATCGGTGCCTACCAGGTGCACGTCGACCACGACGGTGAAGACCGCGCGATCACGTTCATCGACACCCCGGGTCACGAGGCGTTCACCGCCATGCGTGCCCGCGGTGCCCAGGCCACGGACATCGTGGTCCTGGTGGTGGCGGCCGACGACGGCGTGATGCCCCAGACGATCGAGGCGTTGAACCACGCCCAGGCGGCCGAGGTGCCGATCGTGGTCGCGGTCAACAAGATCGACAAGCCGGAGGCGAACCCGGGCAAGGTCCGCCAGGAGCTCACGCAGTACGGGCTGGTCGCCGAGGAGTACGGCGGCGAGACCATGTTCGTCGACATCTCGGCGAAGAGCCGCATCAACATCGAGAGTCTCCTCGAGGCGGTGCTGCTCACCGCCGACGCGGCGCTCGACCTGCGGGCTCCGATCGACGGCCCGGCCCAGGGCATCGCGATCGAGTCGCACCTCGACCGTGGCCGTGGCCCGGTCGCGACCGTGCTGGTCGAGAAGGGCACGCTCAACGTCGGTGACTCGATCGTCGCCGGCCGGGCGTACGGTCGCGTCCGCGCGATGCTCGACGAGAACGGCAAGCCCGTCCCGCACGCCGGCCCGGCCCGCCCGGTGCTGGTGCTCGGTCTGACCTCGGTGCCCGGCGCCGGCGACACGTTCCTCGCCGCCGACGACGACCGCACCGCGCGGCAGATCGCCGAGCAGCGGCAGGCCCGCCGCCGCGCGGCCGAGATGGCCACGCGCACCGGCCGGGTCACCCTTGAGACGCTCTTCGAGCAGCTCAAGGAGGGCGAGAAGACCACGCTCAACCTGATCCTCAAGGGTGACGGTTCGGGCTCGGTCGAGGCGCTCGAGGACGCCCTGGTCAAGATCGTGGTCTCGGACGAGGTCCAGCTGCGCATCATCCACCGGGGTGTCGGTGCGGTCACCCAGGACGACGTCAACCTGGCGAGCGCGTCGGACGCGATCATCATCGGGTTCAACGTGCGGGCCGAGGGTCGCACCCGGGAGCTGGCCGACCGCGAGGGCGTGGAGATCCGGTATTACACCGTCATCTACCAGGCCATCGAGGAGATCGAGACCGCCCTCAAGGGCATGCTCAAGCCGATCTACGAGGAGGTCGAGCTCGGCACGGCGGAGATCCGCGAGGTCTTCCGGTCGTCCCGGTTCGGCAACATCGCCGGCTGCATCGTCCGGACGGGTCTCATCCGGCGCAACAGCAAGGCGCGCCTCATCCGCGACGGCGCGGTGGTCTCCGACAACCTGTCGATCGCCGGCCTGCGGCGGTTCAAGGACGACGCCACGGAGGTCCGCGAAGGGTTCGAGTGTGGTATCACGCTCGGCAACTACAACGACATCCAGGTGGGCGACGTCATCGAGACCTGGGAGCTGCGCGAGAAGCCGCGCGGCTGATCCCAGTCGATCACCGAAGGGGCCGCGGGTGCATCCCGCGGCCCCTTTTGGCACGTCAAAGGCATCGACGGCGGCCGAGGCGGGGCGTAGCGTCGACGGCGTCATGAGCCTTTCCTGGTGGTCGATCGAGGTCCGCGACGGGTCGCACCCGGCGCGGCAGTGGCGCGACGCCTACGCGGCCGCGCTCGTCGAGTCCGCCGTCACCCACGGCGCCCGAGACTGGGCCTGGCGCTTCGAGTCGTTCGGGGTGGTCCTGGAGATCGGCTTTGCCGAGCAGGACGACTGGCAGCGCTTCCGCGCCCTGCCGGCCGTCGTGGCGGCCCTGGACGCGGTGGAGCCCTCGACGCTCTACGTCTACCCGGGCCGCGGCGGCAGCGCCGGGGCCGGCCTGCCCCGGCGCCGTGGCCCCTTCCCGGCGGGCGGCGCGGCGCCGCTGCCGGTCGAGCCCGAGCCGCCGCTGGTCGCGAGCCCGCCGCTCGACGCCCGCCCGCCGATCCTTGTCCCCTGAGGTCCCCTGAGGTCCCCTGAGGTCCCCTGAGGTCCCCTGAGGTCCCCTGAGGTCCCGT